>JAFOBC010000305.1 GCA_017382015.1 Clostridia bacterium | reverse complement strand
CGTCATCGTATGCCCAGCGGAACTTCTTCTGCTCTGCCTTCTCATGTGATGAGGGAAGCTCTTCGGGGCACCAGTGTCCGCCGCGGAGAACGAGGTTCGGGCTCATCATAAACTTATGGCCGTGTGCACATTCCCACTCAATGGGTGTGTACATATCAACAAGCTCTGTTGCAAGGCACTTACCGCCACGGAACTCAGCAGCCTTCTGAAGATCCTCAAGTGTGAGTGAATCGAAGGGCTTGCTCTCATCGTAACCGTGGTCAAGAACGAGAGCCTGTGCAGGATCATCGTTGGGACGGTAAACCTTAACCTTGCTCCAGTCGGAGCCGATAGCATTCCACTTTTCGAGAGAACCGACGTAAGCGTTGATTCTGGGAGCAACCTTATTCTCTCTCCACCAGAGTGTACCGTAAACGGGAGTTTTAGCAATCTTCTTCATAAAGGGCTTAACAGCAAATGAGAAGGGCTTTGCAAGAAAAGCAAGCTTGTAGAACCACTCTACCCTATCCATCATGCTCTTGAAGTATTCTTCGATGGGAGTATTAGCACGGAAGTGGAGATAGCTCTCAAGAACATCAGAATCGAGATACCACTGGCCGTGGAAGTTACGTGTGATGAACCAATCGGGATCGAAAAGCTTCTTGGGATCGCCAAGACCGAGACCGCATTTGCCGAGAAGGAGCTGCTCGAACTCCATATTTGTGATTCTGTACTGAGCACCGGAACCGATGTTGTAGAATCTTCTCCAGAACTCTTCGGGAACATCGTCGCCACAGACGTTGACAAGGAGGCGACCTGAATCCTCAACAGTTGCCCACTCAAGAACACCGTTGATAACAACGTGATACATGATAGGCTCCATATTCTTGAGAATTTCGGGATAGAGGATGCCTGACTGACGAAGAGATACCCAATATTTAAGACCTGACTCTGCAAAAATTGACTCAGCAATAACCTTACTTGTTGCATAGTGGTCGTAAACGCTGATTTTGATAGGGTCACCTGTACGAGCCCAATGGATCGGGTCGTCACGCTCACCTGTCTCAGCAACTGTACCTATGTAAACAACCTTAACAGCATCGGGATCGGGCTGTGCTTTGACAGCGTTAACGATGTTCTGTGCAGCGCCTACGTTGGTTTTTATAGTTGCGATGGGGAGATAGTCAGCAGAGGGAGAAACCATACCGCCAACATGAAGAACGTAATCTGCGCCGTTAACACAATCAAGAACGCTCTCGTACTTTTTGAGGTCGCCCCAAACGATTCTGACAGAATCATCATTCATATAAGGTGCGAACTTCTCTCTGTTTTTCTCGCTGTCACGAAGAAGAACAACAATGTTGAACTTATCCTTCTTTGCATACAGCTGCTTGAAACCTTCCCAACCCATGTTGCCTGAAGCACCGGTCAGGAATACCGTTTTTTTGCTCATACCGCATTTGCCTCCTATTTTATGATTACCTTAAATTTACCACACTTCGATAAAAATTTCAATATATATATTCGCTAATATTTATATAAATACTAACTATTTTTTTCACAAACGGCAAAAAGGAATCCCGCATGCTCACCTACGGTAAAATTATAGAATTTGTTGCTTGAGCCTATTGGATTTTCGAGCGTATAAAATTCTATTGATTTAGCATTATCCGCAAAACCTGTGCCTATTGCTTTGAGGTAGCTTTCCTTCAACGTCCAAAGCGTAAAAAAGGCTTTGTTTTCATCAGCAGAATCATCCACTAAAGATAATTCACCCTCGGTAAAAACGCGTGATTCGACCGATTTTCGGCGTTTTGAGCACAGCTCAACATCAACACCTATCTCCTTATCGGAAACAGCGCACATAACAATACCTTTACTGTGGCTCAGGCTAACAAAAACACCGCTTTGTCCATCGACATAAGGCTTACCTTTATCGTCTTTGAGTATTTTAATTTCTTCTTCAGAAACGCCAAGCTTTGAGGCAACAGCAGCCCTCAGCAATGTATGTGCCGCTGCACTCATTTCGCGGTAGCTGTCTCCCGCTGAAGCTGCCCAATATATTTCAGCCACTGTACCACCCTTTCAAAAAATGCCGCCCGGGTTTTAGCCGGACGGCATTCTCTCGTGTTGGGAACTAATTATTGAGCTGCAACCTGGTTGACTACCTGCTTGAGAAGAGCAGCATCATTCAGAAGAGCAGCGTCAGCTGCGTTAATAACGCCGTCGTGGTTCGGGTCAGCAGCCATTCTTTCGTACTCGTTAAGGCTGTCAACTGAAAGCAGACCGTTATTAATCATTGTTACAAGGAACGAGTCGTTTGCATCGGCAGTACCGTTGCCGTCGAGATCGCCGTAGATAATTACGGTGTACTCAAGTCTGCAATTTGCGCCATCCATAACCTTGATTACAGAACCTGTACCGAGTACGGAATCCTCACACTGAATAGTACCTGTACCGATAACCTCAGCATAATCAGCCTTGAATGTGTCGAGTGTAAGCTCTTCTGCAAGGCCGTAAACAATTCTCTTCTTTGTCTCAACAACTGTTGTGCTGCCTGTTACGGGAGCAAGCTCACAGTCTGTTGCAGCGATGTCAAGAGAAACGAATGCGTTGGAAACATCGGGAACAAGGTTAACTGTATCAAGCTTGTAAGCTGTGCCGTTTTCAGTTACGCAAGCAACTGATGTGGGAACAGATGTTGCACTGTTTGTGGGAGACTTACAAACTCTCTCATCGATGAAGATAAGACCTTCAGTTACAGAAGTATCAATACCGCTGTTAACAGTAAGCTTGAGTGTAAATACGTGAGTCTTCTCGTTTACAATAACAGGAGCCTTCTTGCTGGTTGTAGCGAAGTTACCTGTTGTGATACGGGTACACTTGATATTTGCAGGATCAAGCGGAACTTTATCTTCAAACTTGCTTGCCCAGTTGGATGAAGCATAGTTTGTTGAACCTGACATAGCTGTACTTGCAAGAGTCTTGATATACTCAGACGATGTGTTAGCTACAGTAGCATTTTTAACATTACCTGCAACAGTGAATACACGGTTATCAAACATAATACCGAAGATACCCTGACCTGCATAGTAGTTTGTCTTAATGCTTACCTCAACCTCAATTTCGTCGCCTTCTTTGATTGATGTAGCAGGTACACGCTTGCCGTCGATTGTCTTGTAAACATCGAGGTAGTAGTTACAAACTGTGTTAAGAGTCCATACTGCCTCAAGTGTTACGTTGCCCGAAGGCATTGTCTTGAGGGCATAGGGCTGACCGTTGAGAGTCCAACCGTCGAAGAGGTAATTCTCCTTAGTGGGAGCTTCAACGTTGATAGCTGTACCGTAGGGAGCTGTGATTGAAGCAACCTCAGAACCGCCCTTGGTATCAAAATAGAGTGTGTATGTGTTTACGCTGTACTGAGCGTAAAGAACGTGGTGAGTATCAACAGAAACGAGGACGGATGCAGTAACCTGCTCACCGCCGACGGGCTGTGTGAACCAACCGATGAATGTATGACCGTCCTTAGAAGGTGTGGGAAGTGTGCCGTATGCTGAACCGAATGTTACAGAGTAAGCAGTTGATGAAACAGTACCGTTCTCGCCGGGATCAAGAGTAATGTCATAAACCTTCTCTGTCCAGCCTGCGTATACTGTTACAACTTCACCTGAATCACCAAGGTCGGGCATTGTTGTGTAAGATGCGGGCTGAGTGCAGTTAGCATCATAATACCAACCTGTGAATGAATAACCGAATCTTGTGGGTACGGGCATTTCGATTGCTTCACCGTATTTTGCAGTGATTGAATCACATGCTGAGCCGAGAGCAGAATCAAACTTGAATGTGTAGCTCTCAACATCACTCCAGTGAGCATAGAGGTTTTCTACGTAGTTGATTGTAACGATGGTATCAGCTACAATCTGCTCGCCGCCTGTAGCATCGGAGAACCAACCGAGGAATGTGTAACCGTCTCTTGTAGCTACGGGAAGAGTACCGTACTCAGCGCCGTAGACAAGCTCTTTGGATGTGACGTCAACTGAACCGCCGTTTGCATTGAAGTATGCATAATAAGTAACGGGGTTATAAGTGAAAGTTACAGTCTGCTCATCAGCAGAAAGAGTAACTGTCTGGTACTGCTCTGTGGGCTCATAACCGGGATGAACGGGAGCAGTTACACGAACAACATATGTTCTTGTACCGTCAAATGTTGTTGTGCTGAGAACACGGTAGCCGCTGGGATCGTTGGAATCAGGAGTCTGAGCAACAACGATGTAACGAGCTGTTTTCAAAGTAAGACCGTCGATTGCTGCCTGAATGTTATCAGCCATAAGATCAACAGAAGCCTGTTTGCTCAAGGGAAGATCGTACTGTACAAGAGCGATAGCATTTGTAACGTCGATAAATGAGTTGTAGTTATCAGGATTGAGCTCGTTGACCTTTGCAACAAGAGCATAAATCTCTGAATAGTCTGCATAAGCGCTTACAAGAGAGTTAACTGCGAGCTCGATATTATCGATAGCACGCTCAACTCTTGTCTGAGTAGCGCTGGGATTAGCAAAAACTTCGAAAGCATTCTTGATAACAGAAACGTAGGTTGTGAAGCCGCCGCTGTAATCAGTAGCCTGTCTGTTCTTAGCCATTTCTCTTGCAAGAAGAGCGCCGAGTTCGTTCTTGATTGCTGCATGCTCGCCGTCAACTATTGCAAGAACGTAATCATATGCTGTGTAAGTTTTGCCTTCACAGTCATATGTGATTTTAATTGTTATAACGCTGCCTGTTGCACCTGTGGATGTAAAGGTTGCTGTGTAGTAGCCGTCTTCCTTAAGCACAAACTCGGAAGCAATAACTGCATTTTCGACCTCAACAGCGATGTTGGAAAGCTCTTTGGATGCAGCATCCTTAAATTTGATTTCAACGCTCTGGCTGACGTTAACAGTACTTGCAGAACGGATATCAAGTGCAGATGCATAGTTTGTGTTGATAACTGTAAGACCTGCTTCAGCAGCAGCAAGTGCTGTTGCTGCGTTGCTGATTGCTTCTGCTGTGGCAGAAGGATTGCTATTGACATAAGTAGCATTAGCAAGCGCTGCGGCATAAACAGCATATGATTCAGGTGTGTATCTTGCTTCCGGGAAGGAATCATGATTATTGATCATATACTGAAGAACCGAAGCGGTGTAGCTTGCGGCATCGGCTACGATGCCGCAAGCGAGAGTACTAAATACAAGTGTCAATGCAACAAGAAAGCTTATAAATCTTTTAAGTTTCATTGCATATTCCCCTATTACACGAGTAGTTTTTGTAGAATGTTAGTTTTATCAGCCAATTCCCAGTATGTTGGTTTTGAAGAAACCAATGATACGGCTGAAGAAAGCCATAATCTGCTGGAAGAATGTCTGCTCAACGGGCTGCTCTGTGGGTGTTGTTACACCTGTGTCAACCTCTGTACCTGAGTTAACCTCAGTATCGTTGGTTGTAACTCTGGTCCAACGAGCATAAAGAGTTGAGTAGTAACCTGTTGTAACCTTAACTGTTTCGTCAACCTTGATACCGCCTGAAAGCTTGTTGTACCAGCCAACAAACTCGAAGCCTGCGCGTGTGGGAACAGGAAGGTTAGCATATGTGCTGCCGTAAGCAACGTTCATAGTTACAGGATCAACAGTACCACCGTTTGCGTTGAAGATTACTCTGTAAACTTCAGGCTCATAGTAGAACTCAACAACAACGCCGCCCTTTGTGATTGTAACGAGCTTAGACTTATCTGTTGACTTATAGCCCATAATTTCGGGAACGTTAACAATAACCTTTTCACCGATATCACCGTAAATAGTGTCTGTGCTGAGAAGGATAACCTGAGGAACTTCGTTGCCTTCATCATCGATTACTGTTGCAGGATGAAGAATACCGGAATTATCGTAGCAACGGATAATGATACGATCCTGTGCAGGCTCAAGGTTATCGATTGCTGCCTTAAGGTTGTCAATAATCTCGTTAACGAGTGACTGCTGAAGAACATCCTGTGAGAAGTCAATGCTCTTAAGGATTTCTGTAACAGGGCTGAAATCCTGATAATCTTCAGGATTGAGTGAGTTTGCAATAGAGATGAGCTTGTGAAGCTCTTCGAAATCAGCTGACTTGTACTCAAGCCAATCAATTGCCTCAAGAAGGTTGAGGTTAGCCTCATCAATCTGAGCCTGGGTAACCATCGGGTTATTGAGGACTGCAACTGCTGCCTCAAGGTCCTTCTTGTAGATATCCCAACCGCCTGAGTAGAACCACTCCTGACGGCAGGAAGAGATAGCTGAATCAACTGTAGCACGAAGCTGGCTCTTATCGTAAGCAATTACACGAAGGTAGAACTTCGGAGCTGAGTTTGTCTGACCGCCGTTTGTAGCTGTAGCTGTAACGGTGGGAGTAATAAGAGTTGTAGCTGTTTCGCCTGCTGCAGGAAGATTACCGGAGAATGTGAAGTTTCTGGAATCATCCTGGTTAAGCGTTACACCGTATGAGGACGGCTCGACAACAACGTTAGGATCGGAGCTTGTGACATCAACATTGATTGAAGAGAAGACACCGGAACCAATGTTACCTGCAGAATAAGAATCTGCTAACTTGGTAAACGTAAACATAAGGCCGGGAATCTCTTCGTAGTATCTGTAGATGCTGCGGTCTGCATAAACCGTACCCATAGGAACAGTTGCAAGATCGCCTGCGTTACCTGACCAGTTGTGATCAACATAGTAATTGAGAACACCGCTATAGTCAGTAGACTGGATTCCGTATACACCTAAGTGATACTTGTTACGGATGTATCCGGGGTAACAGGTGTTGACATCAAAGTTGATTTCGTAGTTACCTGCAGATACGAATGTATAAGCGTAAGCTGTATATTCCATACCTGTTGAAGGCTGAGTGAACTTGATTGTAGCTGTGATTACGGAGTAGAGAGTTGCATTTGCAGGGTTAATCTCCCAACAGTAGTAACCGCCCTCTTCGTACATTTCGCTGATTACTGCACCGCCGTTTACTGTTGCTGAAACGTTAGTAACAGCAGCACCTGTGGACTCACGGAACTTAAGAACAGTTGTTGTATCGCGGGAAACAACCTCATCGATGATGATTTCTGAACCAAGCTCGTAGTTGAGCTCCCAGAACTCGAGGTTATTGAGAGCTTCACCGAGTCTGCTGGATACTTCGTCAACGATATACTGATCGTCAAGGTCGTAGTCACGGTCGATAGCAAGAGCTTCAGCATATGCTACCTTGAACTCTGCGATAGAATTTGTTGTATAGAGTCTGTAATCCTCTTCAGGGATAGCCTCTGCTCTCCTAATCATAACGTCAAGAACGTTGTAACGAGCAAGAGAGATATAAGCCTTAAGTCTGTTCTGAGACTTGAAGAGCTCCTGTCTTGCAATAGAGATTGCAGACTGCTTAGCTGCGGGATCTGCAGCTACCTTATATGCGTTTGCAAGAGCCTCGCTGTAAAATCTCCAAGATCTGTCTGTGTAGAGCTTGCCGCCTGCGCCATTGTCGTTTGTTACAGCATTGTTTGCCTCTGCATAGTCAATTTCGTAAGCAAGCTGAATCTTACAAGTCTTTGATCTGGGAGTCATCTTATCGTAGTAGTAGCCGAGTCTGTAGTAAAGGTTCTTGATCTCAAGAGCTGTAACGGAGTTCGGATTTTCGTTATATCTCTCTACGAGATCTACACAGTCTGAATATGTGTCGTCAAAGTTGGTGAACTCGAAGAGGTATTCGTAGTCCTCTTCGCCGTATGTGAAGTAACCGTCATCGCTGTATGTGAGGCCTTCATTTGACGGCATATACTGCTGCATAAGTGTCTTAAGGTCTCTTATAGTCTTGTTGGGGTAGCCAACGGGAGCATTAACTGTGAAGTTATCGTTCTGGCTAAGGCCGATAAGAGAACCGATGAGCGGAATAAGTGTCGGGAAGTTGTAGTCTCTCTCTGAATAGAGAGCAGAGAGAAGGTTACCTGCAAACTGACCGAGCTTGCCGCCCTTTGTGGTACCATAAACAAGATCCTCAAGGTTCTGTGTGCTTGCGGGGATGATCTCAAGGCCGTTCATAAGGCTTGAAAGGATACCGCTGAGAAGGTCGAGAACAAAGTTTACAAGAGGCTGATTAAGAATTGCATCGGGAGATGAGTTCTTACCGATGAAGCTGAGAATCTTCTCGATATTGAGTGTCTGAACACCGTCAAGAATTGCACCGACGATAAAAGACTCGGATACTGTATCGTGAGTCATCTGGATTGTGGTGAGTGTGGGATCGAGAAGTGTGAAGAGTGTAGCATCAAGCTTCTCCCAGCAAGTCATACCTGCAAGGTTCTGTCTTGTGTTGAAGATGAAACCGAACTCGCCTACAAGCCAGTTAACAAGATGATCAACAAACTCTTCGAAGCTTGCGTCAGCAGGGATGTTAGCGTCGATAAGTGAATTGACAAGGTAGATGAGGTAATCGGTACCAACTTCAATCCATGCACCGTTTTCGGGATCAAGTGTACCGTCTTCAATCATGCCGTAGTAATCGTTCTCGGGAAGAAGGTCGATAACAAGGCTGATAAGTATATAAGTAAGACATTCCTGAATTGTATCGCAATCGGGAAGGAATCTGACACCTGCGAAGAAGTCGATACCGGGAGCGATAAGCTGGATGATGTAGTAGATGAACTGATCAGTTGTCCACTCTGTCATATCCGGGAACTCCATGTCTTCCGGGATAACCTCGGGAAGAAGCATCTGAAGAAGACCGGGGCCAAGCTCACGGAGAAGAGATACAATGTTATTATAAATATCATCATTAATATCAATACCGTGATCTGTGAAAGCGATGATGTTGTAAAGAGCAGCAGGAGTCTTTACTACGTTACCTGCTTCATCAGTTGTAGTCTCACCTGCAAGAAGCCATGTGAGAGCCTTCTCAAGCTCGATAACCGGATATTCCTCAGCATCGTAGGGATAGCCAAGCTTGAGGTAGTCGTTGATGATACCAACGAGTGTGGGAAGAAGACCGGGCTCTGCGGGGTTACCGTAAGGCCACTCTTCGCTTACTTCG
>JAFOBC010000304.1 GCA_017382015.1 Clostridia bacterium | reverse complement strand
GACCGCTCGGAAAAAGCGGTGAACCTGCTTTATATACAATGGGGCAGGTTTCATAGTAGCGGCGGTATGCACGGCAATATATTTCCGGGAGTGACCCGTTGTCGGATAATTCCAGCAAGCCCGATGCAAAGGGCTCGCCGATATCCGAGAGAAATTCTGCATTTGTATTCATAAATCAACATCCTTCTTTCGAACCAATTAATACGGTCTGCTATGAATTATATATTCTGAAGATATTACAACTCTATGTTGCGGACAAACAACGATATAAATCGGTTTGATGTTTTGCGGGAGTGTTTCGTTAAATTGGAATTTGTCAGTATTACACTTCATCGTTGTAATACTTGGTTATCAAATCAGCAATATCTTTTGCGACCTCTCGGACTTCAAATAATTCGTGTTCCCAAATATAGATTGCCGATGTATCTGTTTCACTGTTTTCAAGAACACGATAGCAGTAATAATCGCCACAACCGTTCGTTGCAAAGAAAATAAAGCGATTAACCTTTTCTTCAAATTCCTCTGTTTCAAGGAATTCTGGAAAAATCTCCCTGTTATTTTTTGTATTACTAATGATTTCTTCTGCGGAAAGCAAAAAATAGTGGTCTCCATTTGTTTCTCGCAATAATGCTTTTAGTTCTTCAGGGAATGCAAACCCCACATATTCTTCAGCGTTCCGTATTACTTCTTCGGGACAAGGCTCTTGTACTTTTGCCCATTGGTTGTTCTTTGTCAGTTTTTCAATCAGTTCTTTATACACAACATCACCTCGTCAAATTCTTATTTATCAAACTCAATTAAGCTCTGCAATTTTTTCTTCAAGCTTCTGAACAAACTGCCCGACAAAATAACCGTCAATGAATCGGTGGTTAACGTCAAGAGTCATATTGATAATATACTTGCCGTTTTGTTCCGTGTATTTGCCCCATACAAGAATCGGAGCGGTATCGTCTTTGAGTTTTGGGTCTGTGTAATCGCGCTCGTTTGAACACATTGTAATATCCGCCCAAGGAATGCATGAAAATACAATCTGCGATTCTCTTAGTCCACCGAGAGAATATACAGACAATGGGTTGTTTTCACTTTCCGTACGAGCATTTGTTGCAAATTTAATGATATCTCCGTCACAAGGAAGTGACACCATGTGAAAGCTTGTTGCGCCTTTTTTCAGATCGGTGAAACAAGGTACACGGCGGCCAATCTTATAAACCTTGTTATCCTCAGTTTCAAGTAAAAACTCGTCAATTTCATTAATCGACTGTGTGCAAAGATATATCAGCGAATAATAGAAAGATATTTTGTTCTCTCTTGTAAACTTAAGAAGCTTTGTTATATCAATATTGAATGCAACGCAGTAATGCGGTGTTGCAATGTTTGAATAAAATTCAAAATGTTCTTTTCTGTACCAAGTATTTATATCAATTTCTTTTCTCATAAAGTACCTCTATAAATTCTTATTTGTCTAACCGGCGCTTACGGCGCCCAAGGCTCCCTTGTGTAAAGGGAGGCTTTGGTGCGGTGCGTAACTGTTAGACAAATTCTTATTTGTCTGATTGAGATTTATCACAAATTTTTATTATCAACCGCTGCAAGCAGAATATCAGTACACCTTTTTATTCAAATAATATCATCAATAATTCCCAAATCCCAGCAAAGTCTGGGTAAAACATACTTATCTCTTATATCCTTCGACGCCTTAAAAGTCAATGGTAAAATTTCTTCATCAAGCCCGATTTCAGCCATTGTTTTTGGAAGCCCAACCTTAGTGTACAGTGATTGCAATTCTTCTGTTGAGGGTAATTCTTCTCTGATAATACTTAGTACATTATCCCATTTTTCTGCTATTATTTCAAAACGCCTTTTATGGCTTTCAATATCATATTTCTGTTCTTTTTCTTCAAGGGCAATCATACTCTCTGCGCCCTTTCCCAGAAATTCTCTTAATGTTTTACTCCAAGCGTGAAAATCGAATTTTTCAACATAATCAAATGCTTTTTTTCTTTCCGGAGTGATTTTTTCAATTTTCTCATATAGCTTAATCGATATTAAAGTGCCTAAGGCGCATTGAATACCATGAAATTCCACAGGTGTACCAAACTCAGCACCACGCATATCCCATATATGCGACAGATAGTGTTCAATTCCGGAAGCGGGACGGGAAACTCCTGCAAATTTCATTGCAGCACCACATAAAATCAATCCCTCAAAAACGGCTTCGACCGCATTCTTTTCTTTATTTACAAGTCCTTCTGCGTTATCTACACATTTTTTCAATGATGCCCTTACAAGTGAAGCAATATCTTCACAATAATACTCACCGTTTATTATATTTGATATACGCCACTCGCAAATTGAAACATATTTCGCCAACATATCGCCAAGTCCCGAAATCATCATCTCTACAGGTGCTTTACAAAGTATATTGGTATCACCAATAATTACATCGGCACACTTGCTGTTAAGCGAAATTTTCAGTCCCTCCATAGTCATTGAAGAAGTTGCAGATGCATAACCATCCATAGACGGAGCTGTTCCCACTATGATATAAGGTTTATCAGCAATATTCGCAATAATTTTGCTTATGTCATTTATGACACCGGAGCCAACACCGATTACTGCATCGCATGCAGGCGAAAAATTCATTGCCGCAAGGCCTACATTGGCTTCGTCCGGCTCAAGAATTGCTTTGCTGAATATATACTTCTCTGCTTTAATTCCGTTTTTATGAAGCAAATCAAAAACGTAATGACCTGCCGCTTCGTATGTATTACGGTCCGCTAAAATAAACGGCTTTTTACAATTCAAAGCCTCTAAAATTTCAGGCAGCTTATTTATTACGTTTTCACCTATGATTATTCTTGAATTAAACAAATGCTGTTTACCACAGGCACAGCCTTCAGTTTTTAAATTAAACTCCAAAAAATCACCTTATTCTACTAAATATACATTTTCCTGACTGGCCGAAAAATTTAAGTTTGTCTAATTGAATTATGCCACAAATTAAGTTGTTTTGCAAATAAGCGATAAATGATGCGGCTTCGCTGTGATAGGTGATGCGATGCGTTCTGCTCACGCGCCGAAGGCGTGCATCACGGGCGAAGCCTGCATCACGCAAAGAAACCTGATTTGTCGGGTAGACAAATCAGGTTTCTTTTTTGGTGCCGGTGGCGGGGGTCGAACCCGCACGGTATCGCTACCAACGGATTTTGAGTCCGCCTCGTCTGCCAATTCCAACACACCGGCAAATCAACAGCTTAATAATTGTATAACAAAACTGCAAAAAAATCAATAGTAATCGGCAAATTAAAGTATCTTGAATCCCATTGCTCTGCCCTGAGAGAAATTAAGCAGGGTTTTGAAGCCGTATCGCTTATAAAATCTGATACCGCGAACATTGTGTCCGTCAACGCAAAGCTGCACGCCGCGCACACCCTTAGCCCTCAGATGGGCGACGAGCGTATCCATAAGCTGTGTGCCGGTACCGTTGCCTCTGTATTCCTTGAGGATATCAATATGAAGATGAGCCGGATATCTGGCGGCAAAAAGGCTGTGCGCAACAACCTCGCCGACAGCGATGATTTTTTCGCCAAACTTGCGGTGACGGATTCTCGGCATATATTCCTTCATAAATACCTTTCGCCAACGCTTAACATTATCCGAGCAGATAATGTAGCCTACAGCCTCATCAGCATCATTTGTGCAGACAAGGCAGTTTTCAGGCTCCTGCTCTGTATAGTAATCATTATATAACGCCAGAAAAAGCTCTGCGTTTGGTCTGTTTAGCCCCTCGAACACGACGTCGTCGTTAACCGTCTGCAGGCAGACGCGCTGAACATTGAATTTATCGGTTTCACGGTAAGGTCTGATATTAGCCATATACTGCACCTCCTAAAAAGGCAAGATAAAAAAACACCACACTTGCCCGTTTGGACAAATGTGGTTGCTGTGGTGGACGTTAACGGACTTGAACCGCTGACCACTCGCACGTCAAGCGAGTGCTCTACCAACTGAGCTAAACGTCCATAAGTTGTGACAACATCGGTAATTATAACGCATTCATCTGTTTTTGTCAATACAATTATTAAACTTTTTAACTGCATAACGCAAAAAGAAAAAGGCCACAAGCTGACCGTGAAGGTTAGCCTGTGGCTCTTATTATTGTTTGAGATTATTTATACTTGGGTCTTGCTACGTAGCTTGTGTGGAGAACCTCATGTGCCTTATGGCTGTTGGGCTCGCCAAGGAACTCAGCATAAATTCTCTTAACAGCCTCACTCTCGTGTGACTTTCTCTTGGGAAGGTTCTTATCAGCCTCGTAGAGAGCTGCTGCACGTCTGCCCTTGAGGTCAACGAAGTTGTGAACTGTTGCGGACTGAATCGGCTGACCGCCGCCGTTTACGCAACCGCCGGGGCAACCCATGATCTCAATGAACTGGTAATCAGCAGTACCTGCCTTAACCTTCTCCATAATCTCATGTGCTGCAGCAGCGCCGCTGGCAACAGCAACCTTAATGTCCATACCTGCAACCTTGTAAGTTGCTTCCTTGATGCCCTGGCCTCTGACCTCTGTGAAGTCAACGCTCTCAAGCTCCTCGCCTGTGAGAACTTCAACAGCTGTACGCAGAGCTGCCTCCATAACGCCGCCTGTTGCACCGAAGATAACAGCAGCACCTGTGC
The DNA here is from genome assembly GCA_017382015.1 of Clostridia bacterium. Classification (GTDB taxonomy): domain Bacteria; phylum Bacillota; class Clostridia; order Oscillospirales; family Acutalibacteraceae; genus UBA8612. Next base: position 9,631 of record JAFOBC010000304.1, on the reverse strand, counting down.
CCTCACCGAGCGGATTGTCGAACTCTTCGTCGGGAAGGTGGTTGAAGTAGATACCTGCTGTTTCAATCATACGTGCAAGCTCACGTGTTGTGAGTGCATAGTCAACATCCGGATAACCGGAAGCTGCCTGATTGTCACGCTTTGTCTCAAACTTCTTTGCTGTACAGGGCATAATGCCGACAACAACGATATCCTTGGGATCAATGCCCATCTTCTGTGCATACCATGTCTTTGTGATAGCACCGAACATCTGCTGGGGTGACTTACAGGTTGAAAGGTTGTTGAGGTTGTTGGGATAGTAATGCTCACAATACTTGATCCAACCGGGTGAGCAGGATGTAATCATCGGAAGTGTGCCGCCGTTCTTGATTCTGTCAAGAAGCTCATAGCCCTCTTCCATGATTGTGAGGTCAGCTGCGAAATCGGTATCAAATACCTTATCGAAGCCGAGTCTGCGAAGAGCAGCAACCATCTTACCCTGAACGTTTGAGCCGATGCTCATACCGAAGCACTCACCGAGAGTAACTCTGATTGAGGGAGCTGTGTTAACAACAACAAACTTCTCAGGATCGTTGATAGCTGCAAATACTGCTGCTGTGTCATCCTTCTCGTAGATAGCACCTGTCGGGCAGTTAACAATACACTGACCGCAGGAGATACATGAAACATCAGCAAGATCCTTATCGAATGCGGAGCTGATGTGTGTGTCGAAACCACGTGCGTTTGCACCGATTACGCTGACCTTCTGCTGGTTACAAGCAGCAACACAGCGACGGCAGAGGATACACTTGCTGTTATCTCTGACCATGTGAGCAGCTGAATCGTCAAACTCAAACGCAGGCATCTCACCGTCGAAAGCGTGCTCATCACTGACACCGAACTCCTTGCAAAGCTTCTGAAGCTCGCAGTTGCCGGAGCGGATACATGAGAGACACTCTTTTCTGTGAGTTGAGAGGATAAGCTCAAGAGTCATCTTGCGTGACTGTCTTACCTTCTCTGTGTTTGTGAATACTTCCATACCCTCGTTTACGGGGTAAACGCAAGCTGTAACAAGGCTTCTTGCGCCCTTAACCTCAACCATACAGATACGGCAAGCACCGATCTCGTTGATATCCTTGAGGTAGCAGAGAGTGGGAATCTCGATGCCTGCATAACGTGCAGCTTCGAGGATTGATATACCGTTAGGCACACTTAAGGGCATGCCGTTGATTTTGATATTTACCATTTCCATTATGTGGCACACTCCTTTCGCTTATTTCTTGTAAATTGCCTGAATCTTCTTACAGGAATCCATACATGCACCGCACTTAACACACTTCTCAGCATCGATTGTGAAGGAAGCAAGCTTGTGACCGGGAGCAATGTAATCTGTTCTTTCGATAGCGCTTGCAGGACAAGCTCTTGCGCACATACCGCAACCGATACACTTATCAGCATCGATATAGAAGCGTACAAGGCCCTTACATACGCCTGCAGGACATCTCTTCTCGACAACGTGTGCCTCATACTCTTCTCTGAAGAACTTGAGAGTTGCGAGAACAGGGTTGGGAGCAGTCTGACCAAGACCGCAAAGTGAGTTCTGCTTGATGTAAAGAGCAAGCTCTTCAAGCTTATCGAGATCCTCGAGAGTAGCCTTACCCTCTGTAATCTTCTCAAGCATTTCCATCATACGCTTTGTACCGATACGGCAGGGTGAGCACTTACCGCAGGACTCATCAACTGTGAAGTCGAGGAAGAACTTAGCGATATCAACCATACAGTTGTCCTCATCCATAACGATGAGACCGCCTGAACCCATCATACAGCCGATAGCTGTGAGGTTGTCAAAGTCGATAGCTGTGTCCATAAGGTGTGCGGGGATACATCCGCCGGAAGGTCCGCCTGTCTGAGCAGCCTTGAACTTCTTGCCGTTGGGGATACCGCCGCCGATATCCTCGATAACCTCGCGGAGAGTTGTGCCCATGGGAACCTCAACAAGACCTGTGTTTGTAATCTTGCCGCCGAGAGCGAATACCTTTGTACCGGTAGACTTCTCTGTACCCATTGCAGCATACCACTCAGCACCGTTGAGGATGATCTGAGGAATGTTTGCATAAGTTTCAACGTTGTTGTTGTTTGTGGGCTTGCCGAACAGACCCTTGACAGCCGGGAAGGGCGGACGGGGACGGGGCTCACCGCGGTTACCTTCGATTGAGGTCATAAGAGCTGTCTCTTCACCGCAAACGAATGCGCCTGCGCCAAGACGAATGTGAAGATCAAAATCAAAGCCTGAGTCGAAGATATTCTTGCCGAGAAGGCCGTATTCCTTAGCCTGGTCGATAGCAAGCTGAAGACGCTTAACAGCGATCGGATACTCTGCACGGACGTAGACATAACCCTCGGATGCGCCGATAGCGTAACCGCAGATTGCCATAGCCTCGATGATGCAATGGGGATCGCCTTCAAGGATTGAACGGTCCATGAATGCACCGGGGTCACCTTCGTCAGCGTTACATACTACATACTTCTGGTCTGCAGCGTTCTTTGCTGCAAAGCTCCACTTGAGGCCTGTCGGGAAACCGCCGCCGCCTCTGCCGCGAAGACCGGAATCCTTAACGATGTTGATAACCTCGTCGGGAGTGAGCTGGTTAAGGCACTTTTCAAGAGCCTGGTAACCGTCGTGTGCGATATACTCATCGATATTTTCGGGGTCGATGACACCGCAGTTACGAAGAGCAATTCTCTGCTGCTTTGCATAGAACTTTGTCTGCTCAAGTGACTTGACTGTGTCTTCCTGAATGGTCTCTTCGTAAAGAAGACGGGTAACCATACGGCCCTTGAGAAGGTGTTCTTCTACGATTTCGGGAACATCGTCTACAGTAACTTCGCTGTAGAAGCATCCTTCGGGATAAACTATCATAATGGGACCGAGAGCACAAAGGCCGAAGCAACCTGTCTTGATGACCTTTATCTCATCCTGAAGTCCCTTTGCTGCGAGTTCGCTTTCGAGCTTTTCGATTATCTCATTGCTGTGAGATGAAGTACAGCCCGTACCGCCGCAGACAAGAACGTGGGAACGATACATTTTGTTTCCTCCTTGTTATTTGGCAACAGCGCCGACTGTGTATTCTGTAACAATATTGCCGTTGACGATGTGGTCGTTGACAACCTTTGCTACCTTCTCAACTGACATCTGTACATATGTGACTTTTTCCTGGCCGGGTACAAATACCTCGACGATAGGCTCATACTGGCACATACCGATGCAGCCTGTCTGTGAAACTGTAACACCCTTGAGTGAACGGCGTGCAATTTCCTCAGTGAAAGCGTTCATAACGGGACGTGCGCCGGCTGCGATACCGCAGGTAGCCATGCCGACAACAACTCTTGTTGCGTCTTCACTGTCGTTTCTTGCTGACATATTCTTGAGTGTACGCTCTTTGATTGCCTGAAGTTCTGCAAGTGATTTCATTGGGTTACACCTCCGAGTAGGATATTGGTTTGTTCGTTGATATAGTCTTTCATCCACTCAACAACCTCCGGCTCGTTGAGAGGCACTCCGCCGAGTATCTCCCGCATCTCAGCCGTGGAGAGAGCAAAGCTTTCGCCGTCTCTGCTGCGTTTGTAGATGAAATCTCTGTCTGTGTTCATTGAGATAAGGATTACGATTGTCGAAGTCACATCGCCAAGCGGTGTGAAATCGATACTGTCCGTTCTGAACAGCGCCGCAGTTGTTGTACCCTTACCCTTTTCGCTTTCGATTCTTAGGTTGCCGCCCGTCTGCTCTGCTGCGAGCTTGAACAGCGGTATACCCATACCGACCTTGCGTGTTGTGCGCGTTGTGAAGAACGGGTCGAGCACATTGCTGACCTGCTCCTGAGTCATACCGCAGCCGTTATCGGAAACGCTGATGAGCAGTTCCTTCTTTGCGGTATCCTCCGCAACTTCGATATTTATCAGGCTTGCACCTGCCGCTATCGAATTCTGCGCAATGTCGAGAATGTTGAGTGAAAGCTCACGCATAAGTTATCAGTCCTTATACTTTGCAAGAATGCCTGCAACCTGATCGGGTGTAAGCTTGCCGTAAACATCGTCGTTGATGTTCATAACGGGAGCAAGACCGCAAGCACCGATGCAACGGCTTGCCTCAAGTGAGAAGATACCGTCTTCTGTGCATTCGCCTGCTGCAATGCCAAGCTGTGAAGCAATTTCGTCAAGAATTGCCTGTGCGCCCTTAACGTAGCAAGCAGTACCGAGGCAAACAGAAATGTTGTACTTGCCCTTGGGTGAAAGTGAGAACTGAGCATAGAAGGTTGATACACCGTAAACCTTTTCGAGCGGAATATCCATACCCTCTGCGATCATTACCTGAACCTCGAAGGGGAGATAACCGTAAATTCCCTGTGCCTGCTGCATTACGTGCATAAGCATACTGGAATCGTGCTTATTCTCTTCGATGATTGCCATAAGCTGAGCTTCCTGCTCGGGTGTGCCCTTGAAGGGGAGTTTGCTGATTTTTTTAAGCATCCGACTTTTCCTCCTTTGTTGTAGAGTGGATAAAACCGTGCAGCCCTTTTGCTGCGGCAGCACCGCACCCTTGCGGATACGATATGCATAGGTTTTATTCTATAAATGCATACGTTTGAATTATACCATATCGATTTTTAAAAGTCCATATATGCATGCCAAAAAAATAGACGCTTTTAGTCATAAATTCTGTATCTACCGCCGAAAACTCTCAACAAACAAGAGGTTGCATCCGCAGCACGGATACAACCTCTGTATAATCGGTACTACCGACAGTTATTTTACTTCAACCGTTTTTGTGGGAAGAACGTTCTCGTTGCCGTACTCATCAACAACCTCGCCCGCAATATATTCGAGTGAAATCTTCATTCCGGAGATTACATCCTGAGCAGTTTTACCGCCAAGCTCCGCCGTATTGACAAGCACGCTGACAGGCAGAACCTGTGTATCATTTGCAGACATACCGAACTCTCCGTACTGCGAAACGCTGCAGATCCACGCACCTGTCTTGCCGTTATCCTCGGACTTGAGCGTATATACAGTAAGGTCATCTTCTGTTTTGTTCGCTATCTCGATATTGAGAACATAGCACTCCCAGCCGCTGCCGGCAGCAATAACCTGCTCAGCAATTTCCTGAGTCATGCCGTAAAGCTTAGCCTCGTTATAGAATGCCACGCTGTTTGACCTGAACGCCTCAAGGAAATCCGAACCATCCTCAACGGTTGTGCGCTTGGCGCTTATCTGATCCTCAGCCTTAACATTATCATCTTCAGGAGCTGTTATGTGAATTGCGACCTTGAGCTTTTCACGCTTGCTTTCGGGCACTTCCTCATTGTCATCAGCGGGAGTTTCGTAGCAGATGATATCAATATCCATCCCCGCAACAGCCGTATACATATCGTTGGCATCAACCTTATCGGAATCAACAAGCAACGTTGCAGGATGAAGTATATCCGTCTGAGCAGGCGGTACAGAAAGCTCACCGTTCATCGGGCAGGTGCTCAGCCACATACCGTCGGGCAATTCGCTGCCGTTGAAGCTGACGAATGTGTAACTCTTATCGGTATTGTTGCTGACTTCAATATGAAGGCTGTAGATAACCCAGTTATCTCCGCCCTTGAGGAAATCCTGCGCATCACTTTCGCTCAGGCCAAACTCTGTCTGAGCCGCCTTAATAAACAAATCCTGATTTCTGAGATAGAAATCCTTGCTGTTGTAATCCTCATAAATCAGATTGAGACCGGCATAAAGTTTGCCCGGCTCAGGGCCTGCTGCGTCTTTGCCTTTGCAGGCAGTCAGAGCAAACAGTATTACTGCTGCAAGCATCAGAGCTATGATTCTTTTAATCTTCATTGTACTTCCTCACTTTTCTTTTGATGGATTGTCTTGATCTTGCGATTGCCATTGTGCCATCCGGCACGTCATCCGTCACAACAGAGCCTGCGGCAGTATAGGCGTGTTCACCCACATTAACAGGCGCAACAAGGCAGGTATGGCACCCCACAAACGCCTTATCGCCCACGGTAGTACGGAATTTCTTTGTACCGTCGTAATTTGCGGTAGCACAGCCGCAACCGAAATTAACACCCTCCCCTACATCGCTGTCACCAACATAGGTAAGGTGGCTCACTTTAGTATTTTTGCCTATGGCAGAATTTTTGATTTCCACAAAATTGCCCGTATGGACACCGTCTGCGAGAACGCAGTTCGGTCGCAGATGAGCAAACGGCCCTACCGTAATGTTTCTGCCAAGCTCGCTGTTTTCGCATCGGCTTGAATCTATGACACATCCGTCGCCAACCTTGCAGGAATCAATCCTGGTGTCGGGGCCGATAACACAACCTCTTCCGATAACCGTTCTGCCGGTTATTATCGTACCGGGCAGAATCTGCGTATCCTCGCCGATAACAGCCTGAGGTGATATTATAACACCGTCGGTACAGGGTATGTCAACACCCCTGAGCATATTTTCTTTAAGCACTTTTCTGCGTGCAATCTCATTAAGCTCCATAAGCTGAAAGCGGTCGTTTGCGCCGAGAATAACGTCGGCACTTTCTGTCACAAACGCATCTGCCCGCTTGCCGCTGCTGAGCAGAATCTCCACCGCATCGGTCAGATATATCTCTTTTTTCTCCCTGCCCATTGCGGCAATGCCGTCAAGAGCAGAAAGCAGATCATCACAGTTGAACCAATACGCGCCCGAATTGACTTCGGTTATCTTTTTTTCGTCATCCGTTGCATCCCGCTGCTCAACAATCCGCTCAAGCAAGCCGTCCGCGCCTCTTACCATCCTGCCGTAACCCGCAGGGTTATCAACGGTTGCAGAGATTACCGTAGCAGAATTGCCCTTTGATATGTGGAACGTCAGAGCATCGTTGACCGTTTTTGAATCAATCAGCGGTGCATCGCCGTTGAGCACAAGCACGTTGCCGCCCGAATGGCGCGCAATAAAAGCCTTCGCCTGAGCTACGGCGTGACCCGTTCCCAGACGCTGAGCCTGAAGCACGGTTTCGCACGTGCCGCCCAGATGCTCACAAATCTGTTCACTAAGGTGACCCGTTACGACGCAGATGTCATCCACGCCTGCACCTTTAACAGCAGAAATTACCCAATCTGCCATCGGCACAAAAAGCACCTGTGCAAGCGCTTTAGGCTTGGAAGATTTCATTCTTGTACCTTCACCTGCAGCAAGAATCACCGCACAGTTTTTATTCATTTACTCACAGCCTTTCAATACCGAAACGCCGGAAAGCACTGAAAAGGCTCGCTTTCCGACAGGTTCGGATCACTCTGTTCACCTTAACAAATTATGCCGCCGCCCACAACTGTATCGCCGTCGTAAAGAACAAGCGACTGACCGGGTGTGATTGCTCTTTGCGGCTCGTCAAATTCTGCGGTAAGCGTACCGTCACCCGTCTGGTATACGGTTGCGGCAGCCTCTTTCTGACTGTATCTTGTTTTTGCGGTAACACGCATTGAGCCGTCAATGCGCTCAACAGCAATAAGGTTTATATCTTTTGCATCTACACGTTTCGAGAAAAGCTCCTCGTTTGAGCCAAGGTAAACCCTGTTTTCTTCTACACTTTTGCGGATTACAAACAGCGGCGCGGGAGCGCTGATTCCAAGCCCCTTGCGCTGACCAACCGTATAACCGATGAGTCCCTTGTGTGTACCCCAGAGCTTACCGTCGGTGCCGACAAATTCGCCCGGCGTAAATGTTTTACCCGTAAATTCTTCAATAAATTCGCGGTAGCATCCGTCAGGCACAAAGCATATATCCTGGCTGTCAGGTCTGTCTGACGAAACAAAGCCGTTTTTTGCCGCAAGCTCACGCACCTGCTGCTTTGTGTAACCGCCCAGAGGAAACATTGCACCTGCAAGCTGGCTCTGAGAAAGCTGCCACAACACGTAGCTCTGGTCTTTTTCGCGGAAAGCGGCACGTTCAAGCAAAACTCTGCCCGAAGCTGTCGGCTTTGCAACACGGGCATAATGACCCGTAGCAATTATATCACAGCCGTGTTCTCTGACGCTGTCGAAAAGAGCGCCGAATTTTATCACCTTATTACAGTATACGCAGGGATTCGGGGTTTCACCTGCGATATAGCTGTTTGCAAAATATTCCATTACCGTGCAACGGAATTCGTCACACAAATCAACCGTTATATGCCCGAACCCGAGACGTGCCGCGACAGCGGCCGCATCCTCTTCGTCCCTGACGGGCGCCCCCTCAAAAGCACGCATTGTAACACCGAGGGCATCAACGCCCTCCTGCTTTACAAGCAGCGCCGCAACGGAGCTGTCAACTCCGCCGCTCATTGCAACGCCTACCTTCATCTGTCCGCCTCAAAGGATGGCATTACGATATGGTCTGTGCAGTTATCAATCGAGTTATACATACGGCGTGTAAAGAGGAATTCTTTTACAACTTCCATTTTGTCGCTCGATACTTTTTCGGGAGTTGTGAGAATAACTGTAGAGCCTTGCTGAGTAGCAAGCGCATCCTTCTGCTCGATATAAACTGTTTCGTAAAACAGCTCATAGCCTGCCTCAATTGCTCTGACAGAATCGGTAATTATAATATCCGCATCATAGCCCGTTACAAGATCAGCCGCAACAGGCACAAGCTCAAAACCGCGCGTATTCTTTTTTACGTTACCAAGTGTTGCCGTACCGTCCTGCTGAACTTCCAGATCGATAAAGCCGTAAAAATCAAGGAGCGTGAGCGCACGCGTCATACCCTCGGCATCTGAAGGAATTGCAACAGTTGCGCCGTTTTCTATCTCATCCTTACTGTCGTAATTAATGAGAATCATAGCATAGGGGTAGTAATATATAGCGCCAAGGTTTACAAACTTGCCGCTGTTGTCACGCGCAATCTCCTTCTGCGTTGTAACGCAGGTGAAATCAATCTCACCGTTTGCAAGCGCATCGTTTGCCTGAGCAGCATTGTCGTAAGACTTGTAGATAAGCTTGTATCCGTACTCGGGGAGTCGCATTTCAACGCTGTGAAAAATCTCCATATGGGGAGCCGAGTCGGTTACCACACCGACACAAACCTCTTCAAGATTCTTGTTTTTATCCGAGCTGCAGGAGCAGAGCGTAAGTGCTATCATCAGCACGGCAAGAATAAGTGCAACTGTTTTTTTCATAACGGAATCACCTTTATCGGAATATATAGTTGCGACTAATATATCATATATTAATACGATTTTCAAGCAAGTTATTCTGCTGACGAAAAAAGTTGCACTTTTTCGCGTTAAAGCCTTGCATTATTCTGTAGATTTGATATACTTTTTATTGGCTTATTTCAAACCACACGAAAGGGGAATTTTCACAATGAAAGCATCAGAGAGCATCCCTAATTATGCTCCGAAGCTGCGTGAATACGCAAACTACACCGCAAGACAAATCAAAGACGTCTGCAAAACCATCGGCCCTCGTGCTCCGGGCGAGGAAAACGAAAAGAAGGCTCAGGAAAGATTTGCCGCAGAGCTTGAAAAATACGCAGACAACGTAAAAATCGAGCCGTTTGAGCTGCACCCCAACGCATTCCTCGGCTGGATCAGACTTTGCGCTATCATTATGATTATAGCAAACGTCGTTTTCTTTGCAGGAACATTCATCG
>JAFOBC010000303.1 GCA_017382015.1 Clostridia bacterium | reverse complement strand
CCTTGTTGCCGTCATCAATATTAATGCGAGATTCATTATTTCTCATAAGCAGATAAAACAGCGAATGAGTGTGACAGGAGATTATTTCGTAAGTAAAAGAGTCTTTGAGATTATATTCAAATTCTATGTTGTCGAGAATTTTTCTCATTTCATCAACTATAAAGGGATTTCTGTAAAGGTAGTTTCCTGTGGAAATACTTGAATGTACAGAATCAGGTATGTATTCACGGTTGCAGTTGATGAGTATTCTTGAGTGCTTTATGTTATTGTATTTTGTGTGGTGAATTATACCGCAGGGAATAATCACAATATCACCCGACTGAACATTGTAAATCTTGTTGTCAATAAAATAGGTGCTGTTGCCCTCTTCAAGAAAATATATTTCATAAAGAGAGTGGTAATGTGGCCAAGAAGCACCTGTTTCGGCAACTTTTTTATCCATACCGCGGTGAAAATAAAAGTTTTCGGCCGGGTCAAATTTGATATGATTCATATTCTGCACCTTCATTCTTTTAAAGAATATCATCTGATATCAAAAAAGTCAAGAAATTGACATAAATGAGTCAAAATATTTAAGGAAAACATTATAAATTAGATATATTATGTTATTAAAAGAAATATTAAAGGGATGGTGTATATGAAGAATGTTATAAAAGTTATCATTGCTGTAGTTCTTGCAGTGATAATTGGTGTGGGCGGTTTTGTAATTTATAAAAACTCACAAGGCATTTCCTATGACATTTCATCAGTTGAAGAAGTACAGAATGATATTGAAATCATTTCTGAAGCTGAAGACGGTGTTACAATAAAAAAGAAAAGCGACAGCGACTTTAAAGTGCTGATGTTTACCGATACACACCTTAACGGCAAAAAAGAAACAGATATTCAGACTGTTTCGTACATTGTAAAGAACATAACCGAGCAGAAGCCCGACCTTGTTATTTTTGGTGGCGACAACGTATCCTCCGGCTTCAACAAAAAAAGAAACAACGAATTTGCTCAGCTTATGAAAAAACTCGGTGTGTACTGGGCGGCTGTTCTCGGTAATCACGAAGGTGACGGTCTGTTCGCCGTTTCAAGAGAAGAAAATGTTGAAATTTTTTCTTCTTACGATTACTGTCTTATGCGCAACGGTGCAAAAGATATTGACGGCAACGGAAACTACACCATCAACATTCTCGGCAACGACAATAAAATCCGACAGGTATTCTTTTTTATGGATTCGGGCAGTTATATGACGGATGAATCCAAAAAAGAATACGGCGTTACAAAAGACGGTGAAGTTTACGACGGAGTTAAAACCTCTCAGGTTGAATGGTACAAAAGCAAACACGATTCGCTCACTGCAGAATACGGTGAATTTAAATCCGTAACGGTTGTCCATATTCCTCCTTACCAGGCAGAAAAAGAATACAGCGAAGGTGATTTTCTTTACGGTGAAAAGAGAGAGGGAGTCTGCGAATCGGGCTTTGATTCAGGTCTTCTCGATGCTATGATAGAAAAAGGCAGTGCGCAGGCAGTTTACTTCGGACACGATCACGTAAACAATTTCGGAGTAATGTATAAAAACATTCTTCTTTCTTATATCCAGCCGTCAGGCTACGGTGTTTATAATATGCAAAGTAAGTTCGATGCACCCGAAAATGAGTGGATTCAGGGAGCTACTCTTATCAATATAAAGGCAGACGGCACCTTTACTGCCGAAAGAATATATAACCACAGTTAAACTTTGTCCAACTCTAAAAAAATCTAAGGAGAAAATCATATGGGTAAGTTAAAAGACAAGTATCTGGAACTGAAAAACAACCCCGACGTTGCACTCAAAGAACAGGTCGGCTACGTTTCGGGCGTATTCGGCAACTGTATGGGTCAGGATTCGGTCAGCACGTATACCGACCAGTTTATGCGTGACTATATGGGTCTTAAGTCTCATCACCTGCTCACGATGAAATCTGTTACAACCGGTGTCAATATATTTATTGCTCCGATTGTCGGTGCACTTCTGGATAACAACCACTCAACAAAAGGTAATGCAAGACGCTTTATGATGGCTTCCGCCATCCCCTTTACCCTTTCTTCAATTCTTCTTTTTGTCGTACCTTCATCTTCCATCACGTTCAACGTTGTCTGGAGTTTCCTGCTGTATCTGCTTTTCAACATTGCGGACACGTTTTTTGACGTTGCACTGTCAACGCTTTCGGTGCGTATGACACCCAACGCAAAATCCCGAAAGAATTTCTACACTATAGCACAGCTTGCATCTACCCTCGGCTCAATGCTGCCGGGCGGTATGGTGCCCATCATAATCGAGCTTCAGGGCAACGATTATGCAAAAGAAAAATGGGCTTTCTTCACGGTTGCGCTTTTCTTCGGCATACTCGGTATGTTCACTATGCTTGTGCCCTGCATCACCCTTAAAGAGCGCAATATGGTATTGCCGCCCAGAGAAAAAGAAAAGAAAGTCAAAATTGACTACAAACTTATCCTGCTCAACAGACCGCTTCTTCTGCTGTGTCTGAGCCAGGTTATAGAGTCTGTAAGACAGGTGTGCTACAGCTCACTCCCCTTCTTCTACAAACACACACTTAACCGCTACGATATGAAAACCTACGTTGAAATGGGAAGCTCCGCACTTTCTTACGCCGGTCTTCTTTCCGTACCTTTTGTCGGCAAAAAGCGTTCATCCAGAGATATTGTCGTATGGGGTTATCTCCACACAGGTATATGCTATCTTCTTCTTTTAATCTTCGGCTATAAGCATCTGTGGTTAGTCGGTATTCTTATAGCGCTCGGCGGTCTGCCCAATGCAGCTATGAGTGCAGCAAGAAGAATTCTTCTTGCAGACTCCACCGACTATATGGAGTGGAAAAGCTACCGGAAGTACGGTGCTGCACAGCGTAACGAAGGTATGGTTTTCGCCTTCAGCACTATGGTTTCCCGTATTTCAGCCCTCTGGAAAGAACTTCTTGTCAACACAGGCTTTGCACTCATCGGTTATCAGAGTGCAGTTTCAATCAACGGTGTTATGACTGAAGTTGTACAGACACCGCAGACTCTCCACGGCATATTCCTGCTTGTTGCAATTCCCGGCATAATCGGCAACCTTCTGCCCGGAATTATTATGCTGTTCGACAACTTCACAGGCAAGCGTAAGGAAACGATTATGTCAGAGCTTGAAGAGATAAGAGCCGAAACCAAGGCAAGAATTGAAGCTTTGGAACAATAAAGGGGAAAATATGAAAAACACAAAAGAAAGAAGCAAAACAGTTTCTGTGATTTTAAAAATTGTCAGAATATTGCTTGTTTGTGTAGCGATAATTGCTCTGACAGTTTTCGGATTATATAAGCTTGTTACGCATCAGTGGAAGGATAAACCTCAGGATTATGCCGCAACAAATCAGTATATTACTGCGCTTGGCGATACGATGATTGCGGCTCACCGCGGAGGCAGAAGCCTTTTCCCACAGGGTACAATGATGGCTTTTGAGGGCTGTGTCAATTCTCAGACGTTTGAAGCGGATATTATCGAGTTTGACGTGCAACTTACCGCTGACGAAAAGCTGATTATTCTCCACGATGAAACACTTGACGAAGTGACAAACGCGATAGAACACTTCGGAAAATCCGATAATTATGCAAAAGATTATACCTACGAAGAAATTTATAATCTTAACTTCGGTGAATACTTCAAAGATAAAAACGGTAACACTCCATATAAGGGTCTGCGAGGCGAAGATATACCCGATAATCTGAGGGTTGCAACCGCAACGGACGCTTTGACTTATCTTGAAAACAACGGAGAATATTACTACAGCATTGAAATCAAATGCAGCGGAGAATCCGGCATCATGGCAGCAGATGTTCTTTATGATATTTTGAAACAAATGAATTTGATTGACAAAACAATTGTTGCTTCTTTCAACAGAGATGTTATTTTGTATCTTGAAGAAAACTACCCCGATTTAACGCGCACGGCTTACAATATTGAAGTTGTAAAGCTGTATATTGATTCTCTTTTTGATATTGACAGACCTGACGGCTATTATAAATTTGATGTTTTGCAGGTGCCGCCTGACAAGTACATTGTCAATCTCGGTACGCCGAAGCTTATAAATTACGCACATAAGAATAATGTTGCAGTTCAGTACTGGACAATCAACGATGCTGAAAGAATTGCGTTTTTGCAAAGCATCGGTGCGGACGGCATCATTACAGATAAGCCCGATATTGCATACAAAGCACTCGGCTCTTGAAACATTAAAAATCCGCAGTAATTAAGGAGCAAAAAATGATACCATCAAAATGGGGTCAGGGACAGCTTTTCGCATTCTCTGCTCTTGACGGCGAAACTTTTTTCAGCGATGATTTTACAGGCACACTTGCCGCAGATAAAATCGGCGTGATATTTCACACAAAAATCCGCAGAACGCTTTTCTTTCCGTATATAAACTCTGTGCCGGATTTCAGCTGTGTTGCTTCAGACCTTATTTCGTTTGAAACCACCGCAGGAAAACACAGCGTAATATTTGCCGAAAGGCATCTTATCACAGGTGAAGCCGCAAACGAAAACAGTGTATTTGTAAGCGTTGACGGTGAATGTGAAACAATAAGAAAAGACGATGTGGAAATACATAATACTTTCGACGGCGAATATACGGCTTTATTGAAAAGAGGCAACCGTTTTGCTTTCGCATACGCTGACAGCATAGAAAATGCAATTGCACTTTGTGAAAAAGGTATTAACCTTAACATCGGGCAAGCAGAGTTCAAAAAGCTTAAGCCTTACCGGTATTCGTGCCAAGACAGTAAATACAGCGCTTTATACGCTAAGTGTATAAGCGTGATGAAAAGTCAGTTATATTCTCCCGAGGGAAATATAAAAAGAATATGGTCAACTCCGGACCGTCTGCCTCACAGAAATATGTGGCTGTGGGATTCTGTCTTCCACGCCATAGGTCACAGACATCTCGATACAGATGTTGCCGAAAGCCTTATTCTCGCCTTGTTTGACGTTCAGCAAGATGACGGATTTATTCCTCATATGGCAAAGCCCTATGAAATTTCCGCTGTTACTCAGCCGCCCGTTATAGCTTGGGGAGCATACGCCGTTTATGAAAAGAGCGGCAACAAAGCATTTCTTGAAACCGTATTCAAAAACAACAAAGAGTTTCTTCTCTGGTGCAGTAAAAACAGAAGGAAAAGCAACAAAGAACTTTATTCCTGGCATACCAACCCGGAGCTTAACAACCGTTGTGACGAATCAGGTATGGATAACTCGCCACGCTTTGATACGGAAAGCGACCTCTTTGCCATTGATTTTTCGTGCTATATGGCAAACGAAGCACGCTTTATGAAAATAATCGCCGGCGAACTCGGTGATAAGGAAGGCTTCGAATTTTTTGATAAGTGGTACAAACAAATTAAAAACGACATAAACAACACCCTGTGGTGTGAAGATGATGGCTTTTATTACGATTATGATATTCAGAACAATCGCTTGAATAAAATATATTCTGTGGCTTCTTTTCTTCCGGTTTTTGCAGGTGTATGTGACGAAGAGCAATGCAAAAAGCTTGTTGCTCACATTGAAAACCCCGAAGAATTCGGCACAGAATTCCTGATACCGAGCGTATCCTTAAAAGATGAAACGTTCGGTTCGGATATGTGGCGCGGCCCTGTATGGATTAACTATAACTATATGATTTCAAAAGGGCTTGCCGAATACGGATATAACCTTTTGTCACAAAAAATAAATAAAAAAACGCTGACCGTTATCAGCGAGTGGTATGACCTAACAGGTACGGTTTATGAATTCTATGACAGCCAAAACCGTACTCCTCCATTCTGTTTCAACAGAAAAGGAACTGTGGTCGAACCTTATGATTTCAGAGTAAAATATCAGTCTATACGTGATTACGGTTGGAGTATTACTCTTGCGTTTGATTTAATGAATGAATAGTTGAAAGTTAAGCATACCTTTTTAGAAAGCTGAGCTTTCGCAGAGTATTACCCGTTTTTCTGTATCCGTTTTTATATTGAGTTTCGACAATTAATATGATAAACTTAAAACAAATCAATTGGTACGGTTGGTGATTATATTATTATGAATATCGGTTTTACCACCACATCCTTCCGACAGATAAAGGATATAGAAAAAATCGTTAAAATTGCCTGTGAAGCAGAAGCTGACTGCATTGAGTGGGGCGGAGACATTCACGTCAGAAGCGTCGCTGATGCAAAACGTGCAAAAGAGCTTTGTGACCGAGCAGGCATACGCATAAATTCTTATGCGAGTTATTACCGTGTAGGCTGCAGAAACGCCAATGAATGGAAACAAATCTGTGAAATTGCGAGCACTATGGGCGCACGCAGTGTCCGAGTATGGCTCGGTAAATCCGACAGCGAAAAGACCGACCACGCAACCTACAAACAAATAGTTGAGGATACAAAAAGCATCTGTGATGTTGCCAAAGAATACGGGATTATCGTCTGCCCCGAATGTCATGATAATACTTTCAATAACAACACCGACGCTTTCCTGCAAATTCACGCCGACGTCGGATGTGACAATTTCAGGACATATTTCCAGTCACGTTACAAACGCCTGCAATACGACCTTGACCGTATTGAGCGCACACTGCCGTATATTGAAACGGTACATATTTCCTATTCCGAGCAAAGCCGTGAGCAGTTCCCGAAATTCAACCCGACATATATTGACGCCCTGCTTGACAAATTAAAGCAATCAGGCTTTGACGGCAATATTCTGCTTGAATATACATATCTCTGCGGCTATTTCGGATTTCCGTCGTGTATGATTAAAGATATGAAAAGACTTAAGAAAAAGGTGGATGAAGCATCATGAAAATTGCACTTTTCGGCAGCAATCAACTGCAGTTTTCCAAGGTTTATACACCCGAGGTGCTCAAAAAATTGGGAGAATACGGTGAACTTTCGCCAAGAATAAACAAGCAGAATATCGAAGAATACAAAGGGTTTCTCAAGGGTTGTGAAATTGCCTTTGCAACCTGGGGTATGCCGCAGTTTACAAAAGAGGAAATTGCCGACTATATGCCCGACCTCAAGGCTGTTTTTTATTCAGCAGGCACGGTGCAGTATTTTGCACGGCCGTTTCTTGAAAGCGGAATAAAGGTTTACTCTGCTTTTGCGGCAAACGCCGTGCCCGTTGCAGAGTATACCTTTGCGCAGATTACACTTGCGGCGAAGGGATATTTCCAGGCAGCTAAATATTACCGCGTTCTGCCTATTCGCTCACTTGCCTTTGCTAATTTCTCCGTAGGCAATTTCGGATGCAAAGTCGGCCTTGTGGGTCTTGGCGCAATCGGAAAAATGGTTGCCGAAAGACTTAAGGCGCTCGATGTTGAGGTTTATGCCTGTGACCCGTTTGTTTCCGAAGAAACAGCAAAAGAGCTCGATGTTACCCTTGTTGATATGGAAACGCTTTTCAGCGAATGTGATATAATCAGCAATCATCTTGCAAACAAGCCTGAACTTGAAAACGTTTTCAACTACAAACTTTTCAAAAAAATGAAAAAGCGTTCAACATTCATTAATACCGGCAGAGGAGCACAGGTTGCGGAATATTCGCTTGCACTCTCACTACTTCTTCATCCATCCAGAACTTTTGTTGCCGATGTGCTTAAAAAAGAGATGTTCCCCTATATCAATCCGCTTTTCTGGGTGCCAAACGCAATTCTCACACCCCATATTGCAGGCAGTACAGGCAAAGAACCGCAGCGTATGGCTTACTATATGATGGAAGAGATGGAGAGCTTTCTTGCGGATAAGCCTACACGCTATGAAGTAACACTTGAAGCTCTTGAGAGGATGGCATAAGCCTATGACGGTCATTTATGTGCTGATTGCCATATTAACATTTGTTGTAATATTTACGGCAGTCGAGCTTATTTATCTGCTTGGCATAAAACCCTTGCCTGATTCGCCGGACAAAGCCGATTACGGTAAATATTCTCTTGTTATAAACGGCAAAAGCTTTGAGGATTTATACCTTTTCCTTTGCGACAAACAAACCGAACCTTCATTCAGCGAAGATGAAATATATTCCCTGCTTTTGAAGCAGGCAGAATATATGAACAAACGCTTTGACTGTGCGGATTTCAGAGCACAGATGCTTTTTAAAATCTATAAGGACTGTGGCGAAAAGCTGAACGCCGAGTGTAAATCACTTATAAAAAATGCTTTTCTTAATTTCAAATATTTTATGGATGAGCCGGGCGATGACAGTATGTGTTACTGGTCAGAAAACCATCAGATTATGTTTGCTGTCAGTGAGTATCTTGCGGGCCAGGAATGGCCTGATGAAATTTTTACAAACAACTCAATGACCGGCAAAGAACATAAGGAAATGGCAAAGACCAGAATCGATGCGTGGATGAAACAGCGTTTCAATTACGGTTTTTCTGAATATCTCAGCAACAACTATCTTGCCGAGGATATTGCACCTATGGCAAATTTCATTGCTTATTCAGAGAATGAAAAAGCAATTGAGCAAATGAAGATAGTTATGGACATTCTCTGGCTGGATGTTGCGCTCAACAGCGTCAACAACCGTTTTGTTGTGGTAAGCTCAAGAATGTACGGTAACAACAAGGCGGCAAACTGTATCGGTAACAGCATTCAGAGTGCAATGAATGTTCTCTGGGGTAAGGAAGTTGCGGAAAAGCTGCTCTCTGAGCCCGATATTTCCGAAACGAAAAAGACACTTATCAGGACTTCGCTTAAAAAAAAGCCTAACCATATCGTCCTTTGCTTTACGGACATTATAGAAAAAGGAATTTACACTCTGCCCGAAGCTATAAAGGATATTGCACTTTTGAACGAAACGTTCGTTTCAAAAATGGGTTGCGGGCTTTCATCCGATGATATGGTGAACGAAAACCTTGTCGGACAGAGCGATCTTCAGATTATGGCACAAACGGGTGCAGAGACATTCACAAATCCGCAGGTTATAAAAAACACACTTGCATACCTTAAGAAAAACAAACTTTATAAAAACAAATTTTTAAGTTATTTTAAGTTTTTAAACCTTACGGTATTTAAGTTTGTAAACTGGGAAAAGTTTGCCGGCAAGCACAACATTATGCCTCACGGAATAGCTCTTGGCAGAGGCAATGTTTACACATACCGCAACGCACATTATTCAATATCCACTGATATTTGCAAGGATATCGGAATGTGCGGCGCTCAGGAGCACGTATGGGCAGCGAATATTGCAGAAGAACTGACTCTTTTCACAACTCACCCTGCAGGCAACGGTAACAGTAAATATGGTGCATCACCCGGTTATTGGGTCGGTAACGGCAGACGTCCGATGAGTGTTCAGCACGAAAATGTCAACGTAACCATTTACAAATTGCCGCAGAAAAAAAGACTTGGCGAGAGTGCTGTTTGCGATATTACTCACGCCTATATGCCTAGTGATTTGTACGATGAATTTGAACTTGACGGAAACACGGTTTTCGCGAGAAAAAACAGCGTTTTTGTTGCTTTGATATCGGACAGCGCATTGAAATACAAGACTTACAATCCCGATTCAGCCAAAGGCCTGCTAAAAGGCAGGTCGCTGCCTGAGGGGCTAAGCATTGAAAACGGTTTTGACTTGTACCGTAAAGGCGGAGAATACCACTACTACGTCACTGAACTTTCCGATTCAGATACAGAAACCTTTGAAGACTTCAAACAAAGAATAAAACAAAACCATATCACTTTCACCAACGACTGCGTCAGCTACAATACAAAGTGTGGTAGAATTTTTGCATCTTACAACGGCAACTTCACAGTTGACGAAAAAACTGCTCAAACGGTGTTTGACCGGTACGACAGCATTTTCTGCAAAGCAAAAAGAAAAGATACAGCAATCTGTATTAACACTCCGTCACACAGTTTTATGCTTGATTTAGAACAAGGACTAAGAATTTCACGGTGAAATTTATTAAGTCTTGACAGTATGAAACTTCTATTTAACTTCTTATGAGTTCAGCGTAATTATGTTGTTATTTTCAGCAAAAGTACAACCGTAGAATATGTATGTTACTGCCGATAAACATTTAGTTTATTGAATCCGTTATTAACAATCGTCCCAAACAGCACCTCTTACGAGGCTAAGATAAGAGATAATATTGAATAAATAATAGATAATAGTTAACGAATTTTTCGGGCGCTGTTTGTATTATTATCTATTCTTTATTATCTCTTCTCTATTATCTCAACAAAGGAGAAAACGATATGTCTGCTAACAGTATCGTACTTGACAAATCCTTGAAATTTGCCGCACGCATTGTAAAACTCCATAAGTATCTTACCAAAGAGAAGAAAGAAACGGTTATTTCAAAGCAGATAATCCGTTCAGGGACAAGCATCGGTGCAAATGCTAATGAAGCGGTTTACGGAGTATCAAAAGCAGATTTTATTGCTAAATTGCAGATATCGTTAAAAGAAACAGCAGAAACAGAATATTGGCTTCGACTGCTTATGTTATCGGATTATTTAACCGAACAAGAAGGCGAATCATTGCTCAATGATTGTCTTGAAATAAAAAGAATCCTTGTTTCAACTTTGAATACAGCTAAAAGCAATTCAAACTAAATACGTTATTAACAATCGTCCCAAAAGTAAAAGCTCACGCTTTGTGCGTGGGCTTTTGCTTTTTTCGGTGTGAATCGAATTCCTTCAGGTGTGACAAACAGATATCATTGAAAAGCTGTATGGTTTATGATACAATCATTCAAACAACCAACTACAAGGAGCATTTAAGCTATGAAAAAGTTTCTGAGTATTTTTCTTGCTTTATCAATTTTATTCTCCTGCATAGCGGTCTCGTCTTTTTCTGCTACGGCAAATACGGGAGTCACCTACTACGTTGACTCTATTGACGGAGACAACAGCAACTCGGGTCATTCCCCCGAAGAAGCGTGGAAAGACCTTGGCGGATTTACAAACGAGACTTTGAGTGCAGGCGACACCGTGCTTTTCAGGAGAGGCGGAACGTATGACTGTGCAGTAACGCTCACGGGAATTGAAGGCACAAAGGATGCACCTTTTGTAATTTCATCCTACGGCGAGGGCGAAAGACCAATACTCACAACTGACCTGCACGAAGAGATTTTCACTTTTGTCGATTGCTCATACATTACTGTTTCAGATATTCAGATGACAGCGCCCAAAGGCGGCGGAATCTGGATTGATACAATCAACAAAGAAAGCGTCGGTATAACCGTTGAAAACGTTTATTTCTTCGGTATGCCCAACGGCAAAGTCAACAACAGAGATGACCTCTCCAGAGGTGCGGCACCTGCAAGAGCAGCAATTATGGTCAAAGGTCTGCCCGCAAACTCGCGTTACCCGGTCAACAACCTGACAATCAAGGGCTGCGAGGTTTATGACACGGCAAACGGCTTTCTCATCTGGGGCTCGTGGAACGACCAGCAGAACCCCTGGTGCGATGACGACGAAAAAGATCCCATCTACAACGAAGGTCTGTTGATTGAAGACTGCTACTTCCACGAAATGGACGCAGAAGCAGTTATCATCGGCATTTGCGACGGCGCTCTCGTTACAAACTGCAGAGCAATCAACACCTGCCAGGGTGAAGGCATTGACGAAAACGGAGATATTCTGTATTTCACAGCGGCTATGTGGTTCTGGGGCTCAGAAAACAGCACCATTCAGTACTGCGAAATTGCAGGACAGAAAAACGTTGGCGACGGTATGACGGTAGACTTTGACTCCGGCACCAACAACTGCACATACCAGTACATCTACTCCCACGACAACCAGCGTTTCATTGTAAACAACGCAAAAGACGACCCGCAAAGAAACAACGTAGTAAGATATTGCCTTTCTGTCAACGACAACAAGGGCAGAAGCGCGGTTGCCTCGGGCAACGGAGAAGACGGATTCAGGTTTTACAACAACACAATTATTAACTGCGGCGAATTCCAGTTTTACAACCTCACAAACAGCCTTGTTGCAAATAACATAATCATTCCCGCCGAAGGTGAAGTAATTAACTGCGACATTGCCGACGAATTAAAAGCCAACAACATCTACAGCAACAACTGCTACTACAACGCTCTGAGTCTTGCCGTAGATCCCTTCTCAATGAACACGCTTCCTGCCTTCACAGGCGGCGAAGAAATTGAAGCGTTTATGCTCGCAGTTAACTCGCCGCTCATCGGCGCAGGTATGGCAATTGACGACGGGCTCACAACTGACTTTTTCGGCAACGAAATAACAAGCAACAACATCGGCTGCTATATGGGCAACGGCGAAGAACCCGAAAGCAAAACAGAGAATATATTTGTAAAAATCCTCAGATTAATCAAAAACCTCTTCGACAGACTTCTGCACGAAATTGACGTAATAATGGAAGACATCGAAGACATAAAAAAGAAAAACTGACACCGCTGAATATGCTGCACCCCCGATATGCCTTATGCATACCGAGGGTGCTTTTTTTGAATTCATTCTCTTTTCGTGCCGCAACCTGAACAGAATCACTTGCCGACAAGAACCTTAAATCCCCATTTTCAATCGCAAAAAACTATTTTGATTCCTCGCCCGCAATAGCATCAACATCAATACCACTTTGTAAATCTTCCAATTCTTTTTGCGGAATATCCGGGTTTTCCAACATTGCACCTTTCATACGTTTTATAATTGCCGGTACAAAATACAAACCGCAGGTCAGCAAGCCGCCAAACACATCCATTACCACTTTGGCAACATTTTTTCGGTTTTCCATAATCATTTCCGAACAATTCTTTTTAGCGATTGCTTCACTTTCAGCGAGTTTCTGAAGTTTTTCCAACTTTTCATCATCACTATACTTGTCGCTATTCACAATAATATTGCGCATTTGCTCGTATGTATCACTTACACCTTGGTTAAGGTTATTAACGCCCTCAGCATACGTGTTGGGATCGCCGGCATCCGACACCTTTTTAGTCAATTCCGTTACGTCATCAAACAATCCTAGGACCAACTTAACTAACTGCATATTCATAGCTGTGCCTGCTTTCTTTTCTTTGGTGGTTATCTTTTTTGAATCCGTTTTTTTAGCCATCCGTGACAAATCTCCCATTCAACTATTACAAAATTCATTCTCTTTTCGTGCCGCAACCTGAACAGAAATTATCGTCTGCGGCAAACTGTTTGCCACACTTGCAGCAAAACATCGTTCCGCCTTCGCAAGCCGATTGAGGCATCGGCTGCTGATAACCCGGTTGCGGTGCAGGAGCAGGCTGAGGATTAATATAATTACCGTCCTGATCAATTGCATAACGCTCATTGTGTCTAAGCGGCTTTCTGCACCTTGGGCAGTAAACAAAGCCATCCGCAAACCACGGACGGTAATCGAGCGACGCATCCGTATACCTGACCAGCGCCTGACAGCCCGAGCACGTTTGCTGATAGGTCAGACCGCTGTGCCACAGCGCTCTCTGATATGCCATAGTAACACTACCTCTCTTAAATTATTTCAAAATTACAATAGTTACACCGGTTTCGCCCTCGCCGTAAACGCCGAGACGAAACGATTTGACAAAGCTGCATTTGCGAAGATAGTTATGGGTTGCCGCACGCAGAGCACCCGTACCTTTACCATGTATAATGGTAAATTCGCTGAGTCCCGTACGAAGTCCGCTGTCAATAAAGCGGTCTATCTCGATGAGCGCATCATCAACCATCATACCTCTCAGGTCAAGCCTTGTCTCGGCCGCAAGCGTTCCCCTGCCCTCAAGGTTGTCACCCGTCCTGCGTGGTGCAGGCGCAGTCTGCTTCTTGCCGTGTTTATCGAGAAGGCGCAGATTTTCAACCTTAACACGCATTTTCGCTGTGCCTGCCATAACCTGAACGTTATTGCCTTTTTCGAGCGCAAGCACGGTTGCCTGCTTGTTGATGCCGACTATAAGCACGTTATCGCCGACAGCAAGCGGTCTTGGAAGCACGTATTCGCCGTTATCCTCATATCCCTCAATCGGGTCAGCGGCTTCATCCATAGCTTCAACGCCTTTTTTAACTGTAGCTCTTGCTCTTCGTGCAAGCTCAGCCATATCTTTAGCCTTATCTTTTTCTTTCTTGAGCTTATCAAGCTCCGCAAGCAGAGCATAAGCCTCGCGCCTTGCCTGATCGACAATTCGAGCCGCCTGAGATTTAGCGTCGTCAATCTCTTTCTGGCGCTGCTGTTCAACTTTTGCTTTTCTCTCTTCGGCCTCAAGGCGCATTTTTTCTGCCTGCCTTGTTTTCTCAAACGCCTCCTGCTTCTCGGTTTCGAGCGCTTTTCTGCTTTTTTCAAGGCTCTCGATAACATCCTCAAACTGAGAATTCTCAGCGGAAACAAGCTCTGCCGCACGGGCAACAATATCCTTATCCATACCCAGACGCTCTGAAATTGCAAAGGCGTTTGACCTGCCGGGCATACCGATAAGAAGCCTGTAGGTCGGACGCAGGGTTGCAACGTCAAACTCACAGCAGCCGTTTTCTACGCGCGGTGTCTGGAGAGCGTAAGCCTTAAGCTCTGCGTAGTGAGTTGTAGAGGCGATTTTTGCACCCTTGAGAGCAAGCGACTCGAGAATCGCCATAGCAAGCGCCGCACCCTCAACGGGGTCTGTGCCTGCACCAAGCTCATCAATCAGCACAAGGCTTCGGTCATCCGCAACAGAGAGAATATCAATTATGTTGACCATATGAGCAGAGAAGGTTGAGAGCGACTGCTATATCGACTGCTCATCGCCTATATCTGCAAGTATTTTATCAAAAACGGACACCTCGCTCAATTCGCTGACGGATATCATAAGTCCGCACGAAGCCATTATAGTGAGCAGACCTACCGTTTTGATTGAAACGGTTTTGCCGCCTGTATTCGGACCCGTGATTACAAGCGTATCAAAAGTTTTACCGAGGCTTACGTTAATCGGCACCGCCTTGTTCTTATCAAGCAACGGATGACGTGCATTTTTGAGATCTATCCTGCCTTCATCGTTGATTGAAGGTGTTGCAGCCCTCATACTGTATGCAAGCTGAGCCTTTGAGAAAATGACATTAAGCTCAACTGCGCACTCAAAGCTGCTCTTTATGGTTTCGGCAAAGCTTCCTGCCTCAGCAGAAAGCGCAGAAAGTATCCGGTCAATCTCATCGCGCTCCTTTGAAAGTAGCACCTTTATTTCGTTATTCGCTTCAACAACAGCCATAGGTTCGACAAACACGGTCGCACCGCTGGCTGACGTATCGTGCACAAGACCGGGCACAGCACTGCGATGCTCATTTTTGACAGGCAGAACATATCTGCCGTTTCTCATCGTTACTATGCTTTCCTGCAAAACGTCTCTGTATTTGGAAGAGCGTGTCATTTTGTCGAGCTGCTCACGCACCTTCGACTCCTGCGAGCGGATTTTACGGCGGATTGAAGCAAGCTCGGGCGATGCGTTATCAGACATCTCCTCGTCGCTGATAATCGCCGACGTTATAGCATCCTCCAGGTATTTGTTCGGGGTAAGCGCACCGAAAAAAACATCCAGACAACTCTCAACACCTGCGTTGGTGCTTCTCCACTGCACAAGCGAGCGGATTACGCGCAGCGTTTCGGCAACGTCAAGCAGTTCACGCATAGAAAGCGTTGAGCCTGCATCCGCACGTTTAAGCGCATTGTTAACATTACGCATTCCGCCAAATGACGGACCGCCGAAACGAGCAAGCATCATATGTGCATCGGAGGTCTGATTCATCAGCATCTGAGCCTCATCAAGCCTGTGCACGGGGCGCAAGGCGAGCGCAAGCTCACGGCTGTCCTCACAGCAGGTGTGCTCGGCAAGACGTTCAAGTATTTTATCAAATTCAAGTGCAAGCAAATGCTTATTCATTGCAGCACCAACCTTTCAATCTCAGGAATAAATGTAATGAGCACGCGCCCGCAACAAGCGCAGCACTTCTGATTATCATACTGTACAGTATTATAGCATATACTTATCGGTTTAGCAAACAATAATATAACTACTTTTCCACCGTGCTTTGCAGCACAGATTTCAGAGGGTCAAATTTAACAAAAAAATGAAAACAAGCGCACGTAAAGAGTTGCTTTTTCTTCTGATTCTGCAACTGATTCGATTTCGTATATATGAAACTAAGTAAAGTTATATCACTTTACATTATTAACAATCCAATACGTTTTGCACTCATTTTACCTGTTTTGCAGTTGCCGTTTCACCTTGATTTATCAAAGTTTTTCACCACAAAACACATACCTTGCGGCTTAATGATGCAGAAATAGAATTCGCCTGTTTTCGTAAAGTTTGATAGCTTTACAAAAAGAAATCTGCATTTTTTGTCATCGGGCAGTTAACACCGTGAATAATTTTGCGGGTTTTGGCTTTTACGGTGTTGTAATTTTTAATTTTTTGTATTATAATACAAAATGTGTAATTTTACACAATTGGAAGGAGTTGTAAAATGAACACCACAATCGAAAAGCGAAGAGCTCTGCTGATTAACACAGGATACTTTGCGCTGATAATCGGTGCGTTTTATCTTTTTATGCGCTTTGCCTTTTGGACAGTGGCTCCGTTTTTGTTCGCATTCTTCGTTGCGATGCTGCTGCAAAAACCGGTTTCTAAGGTAACGAAAAGAACCCCACTAAAGAAAGGCTTTGTTTCATTCGTCGCAGTTATGCTGATCGCGCTGTTCCTTATCGGGATTGTAACCCTTGTCGGAACAACAATCGTCTCTGAGATGAAAGGCTTGATTGAGACGATGACAGCCAGTTTCAAGACCATACCCGATTTTATCGACGCTGTTGAAACCTGGCTGCTCAACCTACTCAGCCGCTTGCCTGATGCAATCGAAACACCGCTGGCTAACTCAGTCAGAGAGCTGTGCGATTCGCTCACGCTCAGCATAACCCAACCGAAACTTGAAAACACGCCGGACAAATCGCCTGCGCTCAGCTTTGATTTTTCAAGCATAATCAGTCCCATTTCAGGCGTTATCAACACAGCGAGCAAGGTTCCAGGCTTCCTCATCTCGGTAGTCGTCTTCTTTATCGCCTGCTGTTTTATCACGGCCGACTACGGCAGACTTGTCGGTTTTGTAAAACGTCAGCTGCCCGAAAAGAAACGCGAAGCACTCACCAAAACCAAAGAGCTTACACTCAGCACACTTGGCAAAATGCTCAAGGCATACTGCCTTATCATCTGCATAACCTTTGCAGAAATACTGATTGGTCTTACGGCACTCGATCTGTTCGGACTGTACAGCGGCGGATACAAAATCCTTATTTCACTGGGCATTGCACTTGTAGATATTTTCCCGATCCTCGGTTCGGGTACGGTACTCATCCCGTGGGCTGTGATTTCTCTCTTCACCGGAAATATAGGCAGAGGAATAGGTCTGCTGGTGATTTATGCGGTTATTACCGTTCTCAGGCAATATATAGAGCCTAAGCTTGTCGCAGGTCAGCTCGGTTTGCCGCCGATTGCAACACTTGCAAGTATGTATCTCGGTCTTAAAATCCTCGGCGTATCCGGTATATTCATACTGCCGCTGACGATTACGATAATAAAAGTTCTCAACGATGACGGTGTCATCCACCTTTGGAAATCTTCACACAACGCTGACACGGAAGGCTCATCGGTAGAACTGAAAATACCCAAGCTCAAACGTAACAAAACAAAGAAAGGAAAGAAATGAAATGAACAAAATCATTGAGGTCAGCGGACTGAGAAAGTCATACGGCCGTAATGAAGTTCTCTGCGGACTCGACCTGAGTTACAACCAGGGTCAGGTCATCGGCTTGCTCGGCCCTAACGGTTGCGGCAAAACTTCACTTATCAAAATCCTCACAGGACTTATCCACGATTATGAGGGCACCGTGCTTATTGACGGACAGGCTCCCGGCGTCTACACAAAATCAATAACAGCTTATCTGCCCGAGCGCACTTACCTGCCCGAATGGATGAAAGCCAAAGACGCTATCCTCTATTTCGACGATTTCTTCGCCGATTTTGACAAGGTAAAGGCAACAGAAATGCTTAACAGATTCCGTCTTGACCCCAACCAGAAAATCAAGACGATGTCAAAAGGTATGCAGGAAAAGCTCCAGCTGCTCATCGTTATGAGCCGAGCATCAAAGCTCTACTGCCTTGATGAGCCTCTCGGCGGCGTTGACCCCGCAACAAGAAGCGCAATCCTCGACGTTATTATGAACAACTACGCAGATAAGGCAACCGTTCTTATCTCCACACACCTTATAAATGACGTTGAGAGAATTTTCGACTCAGTGCTTATGATCGGTAACGGTCAGGTGAAACTCAACTCAAGCATCGAGCAGATTAAAGAAAGCGGCAGAAGTGTCGAAGATATCTTCAAGGAGGTGTTCAGCTTTGGTTGGTAAGCTCATAAAAAACGAACTTAAGGCAGGACTTCATTCCATTGCCCCGATTTACATTGTTACTGCGGCTGTTGTTGCAATGCTTGCAGTTTCATTCGCATTTGAAATTCTCTGGCTCGCAGTTATTTCGATAATTGCAGTTGCACTCGTAGGAATCGGCATTTTCGCCGTCACGATCATCTCGGTTGTCAACAACTTCAACAAATCAATGTTCCGCGACCAGGGTTATCTCACGTTCACCCTCCCCGTCACCAGCGGACAGCTCCTCTTTGCAAAAGCACTCTGCTCATTCATATGGATGCTGCTCAGTTACGTTGCGCTTATCGGCATTTTTGCCGGCATTTACGCTTATGCCGCAGGTCAGGTTGACGACGAACAATTTGCGATGATAAAGATACTCATCTCCACAATGGTTGAACTGCCTGACACAGCAACAATCATCGGTGTTATCAGTTTCTTTGTCACTTACTTCTTCCTTGACATCATCTTCCTCGTTGCAGAAATTTATTTCTCGGTTTCACTTTCAAATGTACGTCCCTTCCAGAAAATGGGTATGGGCTCTGCAATTCTTATTTTCCTCTCGCTTTTCTCTGTTACATCAGTTATCAGCACCCTGCTCAAAGCTTTTGTACCGCTGACACTTAAAATCGACTTCAACGGTATGACACTCATCTACGAAACCATGAATGAAGCTTCCGGTATAACATTCGGCATCGCTGATATGTTCTTCACGCTTGCCGCAACCGTATTCTTCTTTGTAATGAGCGCATGGCTTATGAACCACAAAATCAATCTTAAATAAATCGGAGAAATTATGCATAGACATTTTAAGGCAATCATACTTGTTGCCGTTGCGGCAATCTGTTTATTCTCCTTCACAGCATCCGCCGAAGAAGCCGATGCACAGGCAATCCGCTTCGCAGCTTACTGTGAAAGCATCAATGATATTGATTCTGCTGTTGTTGCGGGAGCTGATTTTATATCAGTCAGCGATAACGTAAACCTGACCGAAGCTGTTGCCGCGCTACGCGGCAGAACAGCCCTCATTATCGATGCAGACAGCATCGAAGAGGCTGAAGAAAAGTACGCCAGAGTCGCACACTTATCCTCTACAATGCAGATATATTTCCGCATAAAGCTCGGCGCATCAGATGCAACCGAATGGGCAAAAATCAAGAGTGTAAACCTCATCGGCCACTACAAGGGCAACATATGGCCGCTCGCTCTTGCCGCCGTTTCTTCATACGGAAAATACGATAAATGCTCAATGGTACAGATGCAGACCGATAATCAGGACGGCGTTATTCTTCACAACAGCGTTACGTCTCACTTTGATAAAAACGGTGTTGCAGGTGTATTCTCATTTGTTGATTCAACAAGAAGCGCCAAGAGAACAGACAGTGCAAGAAGCTGGGATGACCTGATTTCAAGAGGTTATACGGTTATCAAAACAGCATACCCTAATGATTTTGCAGAATATCTGTCTGCAAACACAGTTGAGCGCGGCAGATTACAGGCAAGCATCGACGCGGCACTTGCTATTTCAACCGAGGGTTGCTCACCCAACAGAGTATCCGACTACAACTCGGCGCTTGAAGCAGCTCAGCTCCTTATCAAAGACGGCAGCTCAGCTACATACGCTATGGCAGACGCACGCACCGTACTTGACGAAACTGTTGCAAACATCACCATACCTGACGGCTCACAGATCCAGGGCGACCTTAAATTCACACCCGGCAGAATCGCCTGGGCTGTATTCGGTGTTGCGCTTATACTCAGCTGGCAGTTGTTTTTCAGAAGCCGTTGGGCAAAGAAAAAAGAAAGCTGAAACAACGTAAAATTTAATAAAAGGATGAGGATATTATGACCGACAAAACATACGCTGTACCCCGTGCCGCTTCACCGGAAGAAGCAGGTGTTTCTTCTGCAGCAATCGCCGGATTTGTGCGCGACTGCGAAGAAAGCGGCGTTGAAAACCACTCATTTATGGTTATACGCCACGGCAAGGTGGCATATGAAGCATGGCGTGCTCCGTATTCGGCTGATGTCCCACACACTATGTACTCAGTGAGTAAGAGCATTCTTGCAACTGCGGCAGGCTTTGCAATCAGCGAAGGACTTATGACCCCTGAAACAAAGCTTATCGACGTATTCCCCGAATACCGTCCCGAAGAAAGCGATGAAGCGCTTGAAGCAATAACGCTTCACACGCTTATGACGATGACGGCAGGCAAAAACGTCAGCCTCTTTGCAGACAAGACCTCTAAGCACTGGGTACGTGATTTTATAGAAACAAATCAGAGCTACTTCCCCGGTAAAGGCTGGAGCTACATAAGCGAAAACACCTACTGCGTTGCTGCGATGATTTCAAAGCTGAGCGGTATGTCAGTCACGGAATATCTCAGAACCAGACTCTACGAGCCGCTGGGTATAACGAGCTACCAATGGGAGCGCGACCCGTCGGGCGTTGAAACAGGAGGCTGGGGACTTTTCCTCAAAACGGAAGACCTTGCAAAAATCGGAATGTGCTATCTTAACGGCGGCGTATTCAACGGCAAACAGGTGCTTCCTAAAGGATGGGTTGAGTTGGCTGTATCCAACCTTACCGAAGGAATTCAAAACTCCCCCGAGGACGGCTACGGGTATTTCATATGGCCTTGCAGCTGCGACGACAGCACCTACCGATTTGACGGTATGTTTTCACAGTTTGCAATTATATTTGAAAAGTATGATGCTGTTGTTGTAATGACCGACAACGAAATCAACGAATCCAAAACCCTGTCTTGCTTCTGGCGTCACTTCCCCGAAGCGTTCTTTGACGGCGAAGCACCCGAGAGCGAAGAAATACCCGAGTTCACTCCCATAGAGCAGCTCGGACAGTTTGAACGTCAGCCTGAACTTGAAGCACGCATAGAAAAAAAGACAATCCGACTTTCATCAAATTACATAAACGAGCTCCTCGGATATCCGCTGAGCGTGCTCCCCTTCCCTGCCAGATATATGTCCGCCGACAAAGCAGGCCCCGTAGGCAACATAAGGTTCAGATTCTACGAAGACGAATGCACAATGTACTGGACGGAAGGAAACGAAAGCAACATAATACATCTCGGACTTGACGGCAAGCCGAGAAGAAGCAAAATCACACTCGGCAAGCTTAAATACACGGCGAGCTCTACAGCCGCCTGGGTTGATAAGAACACGTTTGAAGTGCGTATACATCCGCTCGAAACAATCAGCCAGACGGTTCTTCGTTTTTCATTCAAAGGTAACTCAGTAAAAATGAAACCGTCTTCTCTCCCAAGCCTCAGCACTCTTTGCGAGTCGCTTGAGCCGACAATACAAAACGCCGTGCCTGACTTTTTGCCGTCTGCAATGGTCAAGCTGGCTTTCCTCAACTCATATAAACTTGTTGACGCTACACTCCGCGGACGGCTGAAATAAGCCTCCGCCGTAAAGAAAGGGCAGACAATGACTTCTTTTACCCGGTTTGCTTGCATACTGCTTGTTGCAGTTGAAATCATCTTTATTCCGCTGTATCTCAAAAAAATGTGGCCGACCAAAAACTGGCATTCACTCGGCTATAAGATGGTATGCGCCACAGCCTATGTGCTGATTGCGCTTATGCTGGCTATCGAAAGCGGCGGCTTCAACCGCTATTCGCTGCTTATGTTCATCGGCTTCATCTGCTCGTGGATAGGAGACCTGAACCTGCACATACCAAAGCCGACAAAAAAGTTTTTTGTTATCGGAATGTTTTTCTTTATGACGGCGCACGTCTTCTACTGCCTTGCATATATCCATATACAGAAGATGTTTTTCGCCGACGTACCGCCTGTTTTATGGTGGGAGGTTGCGTTCTGTACGGCGTTCCTCATCGTGTACTTTACGGTATGTATGATAAAAAAGGTGAACTTCGGCGCAATGATGTTGCCCAGTATGGTTTACGGCTTTTCCGTTGCTATGATGATGATTAAAGCATGCTCGCTTGCTGTCAGACTTATCATCGGCGGTTTTTCGAACATGCTTATCCCGTCGGTACTGCTGATTCTCGGCGGTATATGTTTCCTTTTATCGGATGCAACGCTCGCGCTCATATCATTTGATACACGGTATAAAAAGTTCCGGCTCAAGGTTTTTAATATTGTAACGTACTTTCCTG
>JAFOBC010000034.1 GCA_017382015.1 Clostridia bacterium | reverse complement strand
GTTAGGCTCGTCAAGCACAGAAACCGATGCCTTGGGGTTGGGGTCGGATTTTGACATCTTTGATGTCGGATCCTGAAGCGAGGTGATCTTCGCACCTTTCTTGCCGATAAAGGGTTCAGGCATGGTGAATGTGTTGCCGTGGATGCCGTTGAAGCGGTCTGCAATATTTCTGGTCAGCTCAAGGTGCTGCTTCTGGTCGGCGCCTATGGGCACAAAGTTTGCCTGATAGAGCAGGATATCCGCTGCCATAAGCGTCGGATATGAGAAAAGACCGACGTTGATGTTGTCAGCGTGTTTCTGGCTCTTGTCCTTGAACTGAGTCATTCTGGATGCCTCGCCGAACTGTGTATAGCAGTTGAGCAGCCATGCAAGCTGAGCGTGTTCGGGCACGTGGCTCTGCATAAATACGATGCTCTGTTCGGGGTCAAGACCGTTTGCAAGAAGCAGGGCAAACATTTCGGTGGATTGCTTTCTGAGCAGGGCAGGCTCCTGGCGGACTGTGATTGCGTGAAGGTCAGCAACGCCGAAAAGGCAGTCGTAATCTTCGCTCATAGCCTTCCAGTTTTTTAGTGCGCCGAAATAATTGCCGATTGTGGGGACAGCTGTGGGCTGTATAAGGCTTAATACACGGGGCTTACGCTCCGGAGCTTTGTTTTCCATTTTGTTTATCTCCGTTATTATCAATATTCTTTAGCGATGTCAGCGAGTATGTTGATACCCTTGACTATATCTTCATCGCTGGGGGTTGAGAAGTTCATTCTGAAGCACTGGGTTGTAGCCGTCATATCTCCGAGGAAGGCTGAACCGGGAACGATCGTTACCTTGCTCTCAAGTGCCTTTTTGCAGAAATCTGCCATAGGTATGTTATCGTTGAGCTTGCACCATACGAACAGACCGCCTTCGGGACGTGTGTATGTAACGTAGTCGAGGAGCTTTTCTTCAACAAGGTCGCACATAAGGTTGAGCTTGGAACGGTACATTGCTCTGATTTTTTCGATATGTTCATCAATATCGTATCTCTTCATCCACTCGTCAACAAGCACCTGAGAAAATACGGGTGTGTGAACATCGGATACCTGTTTGCCTACAACCATCTTGCCGATAACGGGCTTGGGTGCAACACAGTAGCCTACACGCACACCGGGAGCAAGAATCTTTGAGAATGAGCCTGCGTATATAACAATGCCGTCTTCATCAAGGCTCTTGATCTGCGGTACGTCTTCACCTGTTACGCGAAGCTCGCCGTAGGGGTTGTCTTCAAGAATCATAACGCCGTATTTCTTTGCAAGCTCATATACAGCTTTACGCTTCTCAAAGCTCATTGTGATGCCTGAGGGGTTCTGGAAGTTGGGGATTGTATAGATGAATCTTACGTTTTTCTGTGTTCTGAGTGCTTCTTCAAGCTTTTCGATGTTGATACCGTCGCTGTCAACAGGTACGCCGCAGAGGTTAGCGCCGAATGAGCGGAAAGCGTTGAGCGAACCGACAAATGACGGCTCTTCGCAGATGATGGTATCACCGGGGTTGACGAGCACCTTTGTTGCAAGGTACATAGTCTGCTGTGAACCTGAGGTAACTATGAGATCGTCAGCTTCTGTGCCGATGCCGTATCTGCTTTTGCTGAATTCGCGCAGGGTTTCGCGAAGCGGTGCATAGCCCTCTGTTATGCCGTACTGGAGAACAGCGATGGGATCTTTAGTGAAAATGTCTTTTGCAATCTCAGCTATCTCTTCAACGGGAAATGACTCGGGTGAGGGGTTACCTGCTGAGAAAGGCATAAAGCCGGGCAGACCGTTGTATTTGAAAAATTCTCTGATGAGTGAAGGCTGCAGTGAGGATATGCAGTCAGCAAAAATGTAATCCATTAGTTGAACACTTCTTCCTGTATAGTTTTACATAATGATGTAATTATAGACTATATATCTGTTCTTTTCAAGTGTTTTTTATTTTATGATTGCAATTGCAGGTTGCAAGTGATAAAATGAATGCGGTAAGATTTTAAGGAGGAGTTATTATGAAAAATATACTGTCTGTTTTGCTTGCAGCAATGCTCTGCCTGTGTGTGCTCGCAGGTTGCGCGAAGGAAGATGATACAGCCGAAATTACAGAGGTTGAGATTGAGGACGTTGAGGATGCCGGACTTGGTGAAGGCTTGGTTACGCTTGCAAATATGATGGGGAAGGATGCGGTTGAGCTGTTCGCCAGACCAAGCGGCACAACCGAGTGGTCCAAGAACATACTTTCTCAGGATTCGCTCAGAGCCGGCGTTGCTGTTGAAATGACCTATACAAAGACGGAAACCAACAAATTTGATGTGCTTCTCGCTTTTGAAGACGGTACAGAGCAGGAGTTTACCGGTCTTGATTTTGGCGCAGCAAAGACAGCCATTTATCTCGGTGTTCAGTAAATACGCAAATCAAAAGCACCCGATGCATAACGTATCGGGTGCTTGTTTTTTTATTCTTCAGCTTCAGTTGAGCTTTCTTCGTCTTCTTTATCGCTTTCTTCAGTTTCAGCTTCGGATGTTTCTTCCACAGCTTCTGTAACGGGTACTGTGGTTGCCGATGCCTGCAGTGTTACGCCGGGTTGTGCGTTTTCGGGTGTGTCCGTGGTCTGCATGGCGCTTATGTAAAAACCGTTATCATTCTCGCGCAGGGTTACCTTGACGTATTTACCGGGTTCGGGCTGGATAAAGT
>JAFOBC010000302.1 GCA_017382015.1 Clostridia bacterium | reverse complement strand
TGCCGACATATAACTACATAACAAAGGCATATGCCGACGGTAAGGTTAGCTTCAAGGATGTCAGCACATTTAACCTTGACGAATACTGCGACCTTCCCAAAGATAACAAAAACAGCTACTACACATTTATGTTCCAGAATCTTTTCAGCCACGTCGATATCGACCCTGCAAACGTAGGTTTCCTCGACGGTAACGTTACAGATTACGATGCTGAAAGTAAGCGCTACGCTGAAGCGATCAAAGCTAAGGGCGGCATTGACGTTCAGCTTCTCGGTATCGGTCACAATGGCCATATCGCGTTCAACGAGCCTGCAGATGCATTCACAGATGAGGCTTTCCGCGTAACTCTTTCCGAGAGCATAATCAACGCAAACTCAATCTATTTTGACGATGCTCCGATGCCCAGATATGCTATGACAATGGGTATTGGCTCAATTATGCGTTCCAAGAAGATTGTTCTTGTTGCAACCGGTGCCGGCAAGGCTCAGGCAATCAAGGGTATGATTGAGGGTGAGGTCACACCTCAGCTTCCCGCATCTATCCTTCAGAATCACGACGATGTTGTTGTATACCTTGATAAGGATGCGGCATCTCTTCTTTCAAAATAAGTTTTTTATAAATCCTCGGCGATATGTCGGGGATTTTTTAAAAATTAAAGGGGAAATAAAAATGAAAAAAATAATTTCCGTATTTCTTGTTGCGTGTGTATTCGTTTCAGGGTTTGTTTTTGGTGTAAATGCCGAAGATGATGCACTTCGTTTCGGTGCTGACGGTAAGTTTACCGTGCTGCAGATTACCGACCCGCAGGATGATGCTTATGCCGCCCACGGTCTCAAGGAGTTTATCAATAAGGCGATAGAGCAGACAGACCCCGACTTTATTGTTATCACGGGTGATATCGTTGAGGATTCCCGCGCAGGTGATATCTCTGATGATAAGGTTTTTCAGGAAGGCGTAACTGTTGACGGCGACTATGCTGCAACGCTTGCCAATGTTCAGAAAGCCTGCGCAGATATTTTTGCGCCTGTTGAGGCTGCAGGTATTCCCTATGCAATTTCGCAGGGTAACAACGATTATAAGAGCGGCATCACAAACAAAGACTGGCTTGAGATTTATACATCGTATCCGAATAATATGACTGTTGATATGTCAGACGATGAAGAAGGCAAGATTGACTGTTATATTCCCGTGCTTTCTTCCGATTCTGATGAACCTGCTTTCGGTCTGTGGATGCTCGATAACGGCAAAGGCTTTACAAGCGGTCAGCTTGCCTGGTTCAGCGCTTACGATAACGGCGGCGTGCCTTCTGTTGTGTTTGAGCATGTTCCCGTTGACGATATCGGAAACCTCTATGAGGAATGCAACGTCTGGGATGAAGGCGCACTCATTGACGGTACGGAATCATACCGACTTAACGGTGATTTGGCTTACGGTCACGCAGAGGGTATCGTAAAGCCCGGTGCAACTACATCTGAGTTTGAAACCTGGCGATACAAAAACGTTGTCGGTGCTTTCTTCGGCCATTGGCACACAAGCGGCTACACAGGTGTATGGAACGGTGTAACACTTGGTATGACTTACGGTTGCCAGTTCTCAAAAGCAGGCCCCTACGGCGTGCGTACCATTGTTCTTGATGAAAACACAGGCTCAATCGAAACCGAGCTTTACGTTTACAAAAACGGCGAGTTCAGCGTTCAGGTTGATGAGCCTTATGCCGAGTATGGCAGTGCTTTTGAAGAAGCAATTGCAAATGTAATTAACTTCTTCAAAAACATATTTACAGCGCTTACTTATCTTCTCAAATTCTGATAAAAATAAAAAAGCAACAGAGTTTTCACTCTGTTGCTTTTTTATTTTATATGCTGTATTTTTCTTTCATCTCTGCCGCTCTGCCGCAGGTGAGTCTGCCCTCGGGACAGTAGCCGTCAACATAGCAGCTCGGGCCGTAGTAACGGAAAAGCTCAGGCTCTTCGCTGCGGAGTATTTCTAGCATCTTGTTGGCGTATATCTGGATTTCCCACTGTGCTCTCGTGCAGCTTCTCAGTTTCATAAACAGCAGAAGCTCTCTGCCGTTCATTGTGGAAACTATACTGAGTGTGTTGCCGCTGAGGATGATGTAGGGCAGTACGTCTGTTTCGCCGTCTGCTTTCAGCTCCTCATAAAGTGCGATGCTGTTTTTGAAGCAGGCTGTGTACGTTGCAAGCATCTCTTTATCAGCTGTGATGCTGTCGGGGTTCACCCAATCATTGCGGTCAACCGTGCTGAGAGAAGGAATCTGGATTGAGTGGATTCTGTGCCTTGCAAAGTGTGTGAGGGTTGAGAGCGAAACCTTGTTGAGCGCAAATGTGAACTGTACGCTTTCGAGCGCCCTCGGGCGGGATGAGTTGATAACTGCCTTTATGATGTTCTCTCGGGTTTCTTTGGTTGCAACTGCGGATTTTACTGTGCTTGCGGAATATACGTTAGCTTCCAGCATAGCCGCTGTTGCAACTGTCTTTGCCGCATCTTTACTGCCGCTGATATATTCGACAAGCTCATTGGGTGAGGATGTGCGGTCGGCCTCGATGAAACTCAGGTCAAGCTCATCTGATTTCTTCGGTTTCCTTTCTTCAAAGCCTGTCAGCACACCGGGTGCAATCTCTTTGACTTGCTCAAGGAGCTGCTGACCGAGTGTGTAGATTTCGGGGCTTTTGCTTCCTCTGCCGTGGAGCATTGCGTGCAGCACGTGGAGCAGCTCTCTGCCGCCGAGTGAGCAGAAGAAGTTGCTGAAGAAACAGTAGGGAAGTACAAACCTTGCGTCCTCTTTCGGAATACCTGCATCAGTCATCTTTTTGTATGCCTCAAAAAGTGATGAAATGTGAGCGATATATTTTGTTTTGTTTTCTTCGTTTTTGAATTCGGGTACGTAGAAACCTGCGTCGTAAAAGTCGACGTATCGGCGTGATTTTACCGTGAAGGAAGCAAGTCTGAACTCAATCATAAACTGCTCTACAATAACAGAAACGTCATTGAAAGCAAGGTTGAACATCATATGTTCAACTGTTGAGTTGTGCCCCGAGCGTGTAACCTTGTCTATAAGATTAGCGTTCTTTTCGTCATCCTGTGATTTTTCCCATATGCCGAGTGCGTTGCCGGGCTGAGTGGAGATTCTTCCGCCTGCCGCGCACATTTTTTCGCCGCAGTTGCTGTAGCCGAGTACATATACACCGGATTTATATTCCATATTTTAAACCTCCGTCGCAGAGCGTTTTCTTATACTTATTATAATATGATAAATCATTACACAGTAAAAAGTCAAGTATATTAATTTTAAGCTGTGTTTCTTATCCGTTGACTGTGACAGGTGTATTTGATAAAATGTCATCAGAATAAAATGTCAGGGAGATTTCTATGCAGATTATACAGACAATTATTTCATACCTTGTTATAGCGGCAGGGTTTGTTGCTTCACTTTTTTCGTGGGGTAATAATTCGTTGGTGCCGTATTCCAATGATTATGTTATTCCCGAAAAAATTCCCGCATACAGCACTGTTTCTACCATAGCGAAAACCGACTGGATAGCTGAATGGATATGGGATAAAGATAACCTGACAGAAGATAATGTCTGGATGTGTTTCAATAAAAAGATAACGCTTGATAATGTTCCCAATGAGCTTGTGGCTTGCATATCGGCAGATTCCAAATATTGGCTTTACATAAACGGTAAAACCGTTGTTTTTGAAGGCAACGTAAAAAGAGGCCCTGCTGAAAACAGCGGCTATTACGACAGTGTGGATATTGCCCCTTATCTCAAAGAGGGAGAAAATTCGATTTGTGCATTGGTATGGTACTGGGATGATGAAACGAGCTACTCATATAACAGCAGCGGTCAGGGCGGGTTCCTTTTTGAGGCTGTAAGTGAAGATGTAACTGTGCTTTCGGACAGCAGCTGGAAAGTTAAACGAAACAGCGCGTATATTGACAGCATATTTTATCCGCCTAATTACAGACTTGCTGAGCATAGCGTTTATTTTGATGCACGAAAAGAAATAGGCGATTGGCTTGGTGCGGATTTCGATTTCTCTTCCTGGGAAAATGCAACGGAATATGCTACGGGCGGCGAGGGCGCTTACGGCACTCTTTATCCGAGAGGTATACCGTTTCTTAAAGATTACGGTCTGAAAGAATATGAAAATTCATCCGACTACGAAAACTATACCGTAACCAAACTTTTCGGTGAGAAAATAACCGTGGATGTGCCGTATAACGCTCAGCTGACAGCTTACCTCAAAGTGGAAGCGCCTGCAGGTAAAAAGATTCGCATTACAACCGAAAACACGCTGTCAGGTGCGGTTTCAACTACCTATGTCACCAAAGAG
This sequence comes from Clostridia bacterium, assembly GCA_017382015.1. Lineage (GTDB taxonomy): Bacteria > Bacillota > Clostridia > Oscillospirales > Acutalibacteraceae > UBA8612. The sequence goes on along the minus strand of JAFOBC010000302.1, from coordinate 17,679 downwards.
GGAGTGCAGGAGTTTGAGGCTCTCGGGTGGGTCAACGGCGAGCATATTACCTACAAAATACCAAAAGGTGTTAAGGTTATTTCGCTGATGTACCGTGAAACGGGTTATGACAGTTCATTCAGCGGCAATTTTGTTTGTGACGATGAGTTTCTGAATTCACTCTGGCAGAAATCTCTGCGTACGCTCTATGTTACGATGCGTGATAATTTTATGGATTGCCCCGACAGAGAAAGAGCGCAGTGGTGGGGCGACGTTACAAGCGAAATGATTATGACGATGTACTCTATGGACAGCAATTCTTATCTGCTGTACCAGAAGGGTGTTGAGGCTATGCTTTCGCACATTGATGATACAGGTGTACTCCAGACCGTTGTGCCCATAAACGGTGATTATTTTGAGCTTCCCGTTCAGCAGCTTGCAGGTATTGTAGGCTTCCTCACTTACTATGAGTATACGGGCGATGTCGCCTTTGTTGAAAAGGTCTATGATGCTTCACTCAATTACCTCAAACTTTGGGAAACGGGCGAAGATAATCTTGTTGTCCACCGTGAAGGCTCGTGGGATTGGGCTGACTGGGGCAGTAAGGCGGATATGACAGCTATCGAAAACGCCTGGGTTTACTATGCTCTTTCTGCTGTGCAGGATATGGCTGAGCTGCTTGGCAAAGACGAAGATGCAGCCATTATAGCCCAAAGAAAATCGCTTATTGCAGACGGTTATAAAGCTCTCTGGACAGAGGATGGCTATAAGAGTAAAGATGTAAGAAAGCCTGATGACAGAGCGAATGCACTTGCCGTTTTGTCAGGTCTTGCAGATGAGACGCAGTACGGCGTGATTAAAAACGTGCTCACAACTACTGCGAATTCCAGCCCTTATATGGAATACTATGTGCTTGAAGCGCTTTGTCAAATGGGCGAGTACGAATCGGCAAAAGACAGAATCAAGATCCGATACGAGGGTATGATGGGTGAAGATTATTCTACTCTCTGGGAATTCTGGGATTCGTGGCGCGGCACTAAAAACCACGCTTGGAGCGGCGGTCCGCTTGTTATAATGAGCAAGCATTTCGCAGGTGTCACTCCGCTTGAGGCAGGCTATGAAAAGGTTGAAATCAAACCGCAGTACGCTCTTTCAGACAGTATGAGCTGCACAGTTCCGAGCGTAAAAGGCTTGGTTAGTGTGAGCTATGAAATAACAGACGGTAATTGCGCTGTCTACCTTACTCTTCCGCAGGGTATGAAGGCGGTGCTTTATGTGCCTTACGGTGCAACAGTAAACGCAAACGGCGGCGACGTTGAGATTGTTGAAACGACATCGGATTTTGCCGGATAAATAATAATTTGTCAAACGCTCGGAGACTTTAGGCTTTTAGGAGAACGTATGATAAAACATATTGCAAATATAGTTACGTGTTGTCGCATTTTGGGCGGTGTTTTGTTGCTGTTCTTTCCTGCGTTTTCAGCAGCGTTTTATGTTATATACATTGCCTGCGGTTTCAGTGATATGATAGATGGTACTATCGCAAGAAAGACAAACAGCGCCGGCAAATTTGGTGCTGAAATCGATACTGCGGCCGATTTGGTTTTTGTAACGGTATCTTTGATTAAAATATTGCCGGAAATCAATATTCCTCAATGGTTATGGATATGGTGCGTTGTAATCGCAATTATCAAAATTGGTAATATCATATGGGGATATGTTTCTGAAAAACGGTTTATAGCCCTGCATACTGTAATGAACAAGGTTACGGGATTGTTATTGTTTCTTTTACCCTTGACGTTGTCTTTTGCAGATGTGAAATACAGCGCCGTCGCAGTATGCTCTGCGGCAGCGTTTGCCGCAATTCAAGAAACGGTTTATGTTGCAAAAAATGTGAAAACATGCAAGTGAAATCCGATTTATCAACTTTACAATAAAAATTAACACGTTCTGTCTGAGGAGATTTTCAGATATCCCATGATGTGCAGAATTCTGTAAAAATAAAGCGATAAACTGAAAAAGTTCCGTCATTTGTCAAAAAAGCAAATGCGGGACTTTTTTATATATTAATAAAATCAAATAATTGAAATGTTTGATTTGTTGTGTTATAATATCGGATGTATAATTAGGTGGATTGTGTTTAAATCTATTATTTGACAGGAGGATGCCGCAGTTTTTGTTGCGGATAAACCGAAAAATGGGCAGAATGATAGTTATAGAAGGACTTGACGGCAGCGGCAAGTCTACACAAATTTCTCTTCTGAAAAACTACCTTGACAGCAAGGGTTGTGCATACAGACAGATTAAATTGCCGGATTACGAAGATCCGTCAAGCACGCTTGTGCGTATGTATCTCGGCGGTGCTTTCGGCAGTAAGCCTGAGGATGTGGGTGCTTTTGCGGCTTCCGCTTTCTTTGCTGTTGACCGCTTTGCAAGCTTCAAGCAGCACTGGCAGGCGGATTATGAGGCAGGTAAGCTTATTCTTGCTGACCGCTATACAACCTCAAACGCATACCATCAGCTCGAAAAAATGCCACGTGAGGATTGGGATAGCTATATCAGCTGGCTTGAGGATTTTGAATACGTAAAGCTCGGTATTCCGAAGCCTGATGCTGTTATCTACCTTGATATGCCTATAGAGGTGTCTCAGCAGCTTATGTCGCTCAGAAGTGAAAAAACAGGCGAAAAGAAAGATGTGCACGAGGCTGATGTCGGCTACCTTTACCGTTGCCGTGAGGCTGCGATGTATGCCGCCGAAAAAATGGGCTGGCACGTTATAACTTGCGCCGAAAACGGCAAACCTTTGCCTATCGAAACAATTGCACAGCTTATTATTGACTCATTACCCGGAGAGTTTATTTATGCTTGATTTTCATCCGATAACCATGGCGGATAAACCGCGTGCGGAGAAAATATTTGCCGCAAGTAAAAATATAGGCTGTGAGTATTGCTTTGGCACGCTGTTTATCTGGAAAAATGTTTACAAAACGCAGATTGCTTTTTGCGGCGATATGCTCGTTGCCAGATACATCACGCAGGACGGTGTGACGTATTGCTGTCCTACGGGTGAAGGTGACTTCGCACGCATGGTTGAGCTTGTTATAGAAGATGCGAGGAAAGACGGCAACCGCGTTGTTATAGCCGGTTGTTCGGCTGAAGAAAAGCAGAAGCTGGAAACTCTTTTTCCTGATGTGTTTTCCTTCAGCGCTGATGAGAGCCGCTTTGACTATATCTACAAAAGCAGTGACCTTGCAAACCTTGCAGGCAGAAAATATCACGGCAAGCGAAACCATATTTCTGCTTTTATCAGGAATAATCCCGACTGGAGCTTTGAGGAAATTACTCCTGCCAATATAGGTCAGTGCGCCGCAATGAATGAGCATTGGCTTATGCTTAACGAGTATAAGGACGAAGAGGCTATTTCGGCGGAGCATAATGCGCTCAATCTTGCGCTTGCTCATTTTGATGAACTGGAGCTTTACGGCGGACTTATCCGTGCGGGGCGTGAGGTCGTTGCGTTCTCGTTCGGCGAAAAGCTGAAGGATAATATATTCTGCACCCATTTTGAAAAAGCTTACGCGTCCGTGCAGGGTGCATATCCTATAATCAACCGTGAAATGGCTTTGCGACTTTGCGGTGAGTTTGAGTTTATAAACAGGGAAGAGGATACGGGCTCGGAGGGCTTGCGCAGAGCAAAACGTTCGTACTATCCCGAAATATGGCTTGAGAAATATATTGCAGAGTGTGATTGATTGTGGTTGTGTTTGATAACCCGTCTTTGCGTGAGCAGGCTGTTGTGCTGTGGCGTGAAGCTTTTGGAGACAGCGAAGAGTATATACGTTTTTTTCATAATACACACAGCTCGTGCGTTTGTCTTACTCTCGAAGAAAAAGGTGCCCTTGCAAGTGCACTTTATCTGATTGACGGTGAGCTTTGCTCGCAGAAAGGGCTTTATCTTTTTGCGGCGGCAACCTTCAAAAAGCACAGAGGCAAAGGTCTTATGGCAAAGCTTCTGCAAAAGGCAGAGGAATATGCAAGGCAGAACGCAAAGAGCTTTATCGCGCTTGTGCCTGCCGAAGCGTCACTGTTTGATTACTATTCACGCTTTGGTTATAAAACAGCTTTTTATGCCGATAAGCGTTCGATTGGCTCTGAGTTTTCGGCTGATGGTGTCAATATGTTTTGCTGGAGTGCAGGGCATATAGGATACATCATAAAAGAACAGGAGAAGTACGGCACACGGCTTTATGAATGCGGCGCTGTTACATTTTCGGTTTATGAGGGCGGATATATCAAAACGCCTGCGGATAAATCGGAAGAAAACCGCTACGGTATGCTGTTGCCGCTCAGCAGTGAGGCAAACCGCTTGGTTGAGCTTAATTCGTATATTGGTCTTACGCTCGAATGAAGGAGGAAGTTTAAATGATTTATGTTTTTCTTGCAGAGGGCTTCGAAGAGGTTGAAGCTCTCGCTACGGTTGATGTTCTGCGTCGGGCAGGCCTTGATGTAAAGACTGTCGGTGTAGGCGCTGAGGTTGTCAGCGGCTCTCATTCAATACCTGTTGTTTGCGATACAGTTATTGATGCTGTTCAGCCTGACGGTAGTGTCGATGCCATTGTGCTTCCCGGTGGTATGCCGGGTACGCTCAATCTCGAAAAGAATGAAAAGGTAAACAGTTTTATAGATTACGCATACAGCAACGGAAAGTACGTCTGTGCAATATGTGCCGCTCCGAGTATTCTCGGTAAAAAAGGTCTGCTTGAAGGTAAGGAGGCTGTCTGCTTCCCGGGTTTTGAGGAGTATCTTTACGGTGCAAAGCTCAGTGACAAATCCGTTTGTGCTGACGGTAAAATAATTACAGCAAAGGCCTGTGGTGTTGCCCTGAAGTTCGGCAAGGCTATTGCTGAGCAGTTTATAGGCAGTGAGAAGGCGGATGCCCTTTGGGAGAGTCTTTACAATGATTAAGGATATCAGACCTGAAAAAAACGCACTGCGTGCCTCTTCGCTTGAGTGGAGAAAGAATCTTTCGCGCGGCGAAAAACAGAGGATGGATTTCAAAATTCAGAATAAGTTCCTGACATTGTGGAAATTCCGCGAGGTCAGAACCGTGCTTGCTTATTGCTCAAAGCCGCTTGAGGTCGATACATCTTTTATTATCGACCGTGCGCTGGCAATCGGTAAAACGGTTGCTGTGCCAAGGTGTGTTCCCGGCACGAGAGATATGGATTTTTATATCATCAAAAGCCGTGATGATTTAGAATCGGGGGCGTTTGGCGTAATGGAGCCGAATCCGGAAAAGTGTGAGCTTCTGCGCGATTATACTTCGAGCGTGTGTATTGTTCCTGCTCTGATGTATGACAGCTCGGGTTATCGCCTCGGCTACGGAAAGGGCTATTACGACAGATTTCTTTCAGGCTACAAGGGTGCTTGCATAGGTCTGGGTTATTCATCTCTTGTTAAAGATGAACTGCCTCACGGTAAATATGACCGAAAAGTGGATATAATAGTAACTGAAAAAGATAACTACTTTTGCTGATGAGCAGGATAGGAGTTACATATGGACGATAATAAGAAAGATATATTCGGAGCACAGCAGCCGTGGGCATCGGATGGTGCGAAGGCTCCGGCTGAGCCTGCTTCAGGTATGAGCGGTGTTCCTGAAACAGAAAAATTTGAAATAGAGTTTGAGGACGATTTTGATTCGTGGCTTGCCGGGCGTGAGAGCTTTGCAAAAGCGGGTCAGCCTGTAAAGACTTCTGTTGCACCGAAGCCTGCAACGTCTGAACCTGCTAAAAATGCGCCTCCGGCAAATCAGCCTTCTTCCGCTCAGTTCAAACCTGTTGCTTCTGAAAGCGGTGATGATATTCCCGTCAACAGAAGGGAAGCTGTTAAGAATTTCAAGCTGGAAATAGATGAGGAAGAGTATAATAAGCCTGCTTACGAAGAAGATAATCAGCCGGTAAAAAAGGATAAGGCGATTTATTTTGCCGGACGTAAGCCACGTAAACCGCAGGCTGATAGTCGTAGCGCGCAGGCTAAATCGCGCGCCGCAAAGCCTCGCAAGTCTTTGAACAGCAGCTCGCTGGGCAGTATGCCTATGGAAAAGTTGCGCCGTGTTGTGCTTTTGGCTTCGATTTTCGTTTGCGCGGTTGTTATTGCAGTTTACGGCATTTCCTGTATCAATGACGTGCTTGCAATCAGCAGAGATGATGAGCTTATTACGGTTAACGTTGAAAAAGATTCGGATTACAAGCAGATAATTAATACCTTGGGCGACAGCGGACTTATAAAGCATGAGTGGTTTTGTAAGTTTATCGGCAAGTTCAGAGGTTTTGATGATGAAGAGTATCTCTACGGTCTGCATTACCTTACTCCTGATATGGGTATTGAGGGTATGCTTACCGCAATGCTGGCGGATCAAACCTCCGATAAGACGATACGTCTTTCATTCCCTGAGGGATGGACTATACCTCAGATAGTTGCAAAGCTTGCGGAAAATAACGTCTGCCCTGCAGAGTATATTTATGATTCTCTTGCTGAGGTTGAGTTTGAGTATGATTTTATCAATCAGATTCCCGAAAGCGATGACAGGTGTTATGCTCTTGAGGGTTATATATTCCCGGATACTTACGATTTTTTTGTTAGCGAAAAGCCTAACGGAATCGGCGAGAATCCGACAAGTATTATCAATAAGTTCCTCGGTAACTTTGAAGCTAAGTGGAGTGATGTTTACACAAAGCGAGCCAAGGAGCTGGGCATTACAATGGATGAGGTGCTTATAATTGCATCAATAATTCAGAAAGAGGCTGCTGACAAGAGCCAGATGACCAAGGTTTCTTCGGTTATTCATAACCGGCTCAATAATCGCGCGTCTTATCCTACTCTTGGTTGCGATTCTACAAAGAATTACGTCACAAATTATCTTTCGACAGCTCTCGGCTCGTCTGCTGCAAGCGCTTATCTTGGCGGATATGATACAAACAGCGTGCGTTCAGGCTTACCGTCAGGCCCGATTTGTAATCCGGGTGTTGACGCTATTGAGGCGGCACTCAACCCCGATGATACGGACTATTACTATTTCTGCCACAACAATGACGGAAAGATTTATCTTGCCGAAACCTACAGCGAGTTCCAGGCGAATTGGTCGCAGGTGCTCAGAGATAATGAGGAAAATTGATTATGATAAAACCCGAACTTTTGTCACCTGCAGGGGATATGGAGCGTCTTGAGGCTGCGGTGATGTACGGTGCGGATGCGGTGTATCTTGGCTCGACGAGTCTTGGTATGCGTGCTGCTCCGAAGAATTTTGACGCTCAGCAACTGAAAAAAGCGGTCGAGCTTTGCCACGGTAAAGGCAAGAAGGTCTATCTTACCTGCAATGTTCTTGCGCATAATAACGATTTGCTTGCGTTGCCGTCGGTAATTGAGTCTGCAGCTGATGCAGGTGTTGATGCTATGATTATTTCCGATATGGGTGTGCTTTCGCTTGTTAAAAAGCTTGCGCCTGATATGGAAATTCATATTTCCACCCAAACGGGTCTTGTCAATTACGCTGCAGCCCAGGCGATGTATGATATGGGTGCAAAGCGAGTTGTGCTTGCTCGTGAGCTTTCGCTTGAAGAAATAGCTGAAATCCGCGCAAAAACTCCGTCGGATCTTGAGATAGAGTGCTTTGTTCACGGTGCAATGTGCGTTTCGTTTTCGGGCAGATGTCTGCTGTCAAATTATTTCATTGGCAGAGATTCAAACCGAGGTGAGTGTGCTCAGCCTTGCCGCTGGAAGTATGCTCTTATGGAAGAGAAACGTCCCGGCTTTTATCTCCCGATAGGTGAGGATCACAGCGGCACATACATTATGAATGCTCGTGATATGTGTATGATTGAACATATTCCCGAGATGGTTAAGGCGGGCATAAGCTCATTTAAAATTGAGGGCAGGGCAAAGTCTTCGTACTATACAGCGGTTATTACAAATGCTTACCGTGCCGCAATTGACGGTTATCTCAAAAATCCGACGGATGATTATGCTCCCGAGCAGTGGATGATTGATGAGACACGCAAGGTCAGCCACAGAGAATACTGCACGGGTTTCTTCTTCGGTGATCCGAAGGATGATGCCCAGATATACTATGACGGTGTGTATAAGCGCAACTGGAATGTTATGGCAGAGGTTAATTTCTGCGAAAACGGAAGGCTTTACGTAACTCAGCGCAATCGCTTTTTTGAAGGTGATGAGCTTGAGATAATGGTTGCCGGTGCTCAGCCTGTTTCTGTCAGAGTTGAAGGACTTCTTGACGATAAGGGAGAACCTATAGATGTTGCACCTCATCCGATGATGAAGTGTAGTTTTAAGTGTGATTTTGATATTCATCCCGGTGCACTTGTGCGTAAACCGGATGATGAGGCGTAAAAAAGTTAAAATAAACCTTTCAGGAGGAACAAACTTCGGTTTGTTCCTCCTGTTTTTTTGTGCCGGAATACGATTTGAGGCGGAATTTATTGTGGTTGAATAAATATTAGGCACAAGATGTGATTGACTGTCGTTAAGGGGCGAAAAAACCGCTTGTTTCAACGGAAATTTCGAAAAAAATTGCTTCATTTAGCTTGACTTGTAAAGCGGATAATTGTATAATGATTGTAAATTTAGGTACAAATCGACGCGATTTGGTGTTCTGTAACACCTTTTTGCACGGGAAGGAGGGTTTGGATATGTCTGCGAACGAAAAAAATATTGTTTCGGAGCTTGAAGCAAAGCCGATTTATCTCGGCTTTAAAGGCACTGCAGATGCCGTGCTCGACGAAAATAACAGAATGTCTATTCCCTCAAAATACCGTGACGATCTCGGAAGATTATTTGTCGGCTGCTGTACCGGCGGTGAATTCCCGTGTTTGTATTTCTTCCCGTTACAAAACTGGAAAGACCTTGCCAATGAGCTTCACGGAATAAGCAACGAGATTCCACGCACTCCCGAACTTGAGTGGAAACGCCGTAACCTCTACAAAAACGCTGAGGATATAACGGCAGACGGTAAAGGTCGATTCACTCTTCCGCCACAACTGTGTAGATTGGCTGGTCTTAAGGGCGAGGTTCTTTTCATCGGCAATATGAAACGTGTCGAAGTATGGAACCCCGATACCTATGCTGCTGCTGAGGCCAAATCTGTGGCGGAGGCTTATAACACCGGTAGAATCCCGGATCTGAATTACTAAGAGGTGGATAAAATGGAATTCAACCATAAATCCGTTCTCTTCGACGAAACAATAGACGCTCTCAATATCAAGCCTGACGGTGTAGTTGTTGACTGTACCGGCGGAGGAGGCGGACACAGCGCCGCAGCCCTCGCAAAGCTTGGTGATAACGGCAGACTTGTTGTTTTTGATCGCGATCCCGACGCGATCAGCGTACTTCGTGCAAGGTTTGCTTCGGACAGCAGGGTAACCGTTGTTCACGAAAACTTCTTCAACATATCGTCGGTGCTTGTTGCTCTCGGCATAAACGGTGTCGACAGCATAATGGCTGACCTTGGCGTCAGTTCATATCAGCTTGATGAGGCTGAAAGAGGTTTTTCGTTTCACCACGATGCTCCGCTTGATATGCGTATGAGCAAAACCGGCACAAGCGCAAGAGATCTCGTTAATGAGCTTTCTGCCGCTGAGCTGAAGAGAATTCTCTACGATTACGGTGAAGAGAAGTTTGCTCCCCGTATTGTTTCTGCGATAATCCGCGAGCGTGAAAAGGCCCCGATTGAAACAACTTTTCAGCTTGCAGATATCATCAAGAGTGCCTATCCGGCCGCTGCACGTCGCGACGGTCACCCGGCGCGCAAAGCGTTTCAGGCACTTCGCATCGAAACAAATATGGAACTGAGGCACCTTGATCAGGCTATAAAAGATATGTTCGCTTCGCTCAATACGGGCGGCAGACTGGCGATTATTTCTTTCCACTCGCTTGAAGACAGGATTGTTAAAAACTCCCTTTCATCTTTTACGGGCGGATGCACCTGTCCGCCTGAATTTCCGGTATGTGTCTGCGGCAAGAAACCGCAAGGCAAAATTTGCTTCAAGCCCAAAACTGCTTCTGCAAAGGAGCTTGAAGAGAATCCGAGAAGCCGCAGCGCAAAGCTGAGGGCAATCGAAAAACTTTAATTACAAACGGAGGAATTTGTTTTGGCATACAATAATAACTCAACTGCTTATGATCTTTCTCTGTTCGCGCCTGCGCCCAAGCGCAAATCTGAATCTCAACCCAAACAGAATCCTCAGCCCAAGCTTGTAAAACCCAGATTGAAGACAAAGGAAGAGCTTGAAGAGGAAGCTGTAGCTATAAGAGTAAGAGCTATCAGGTTTGTTTCTGTGCTTGTTGTGGGTATGCTTCTTCTCGGCACGAACATTATGCTTCATATCCAGGACAACGAGCTTAATAACGCTATCGTTGAGCTCGATAAGGGCCTTGCGGAGAAAAAGAGCGAATATACAAAGCTTACATCTTTGTTCAGCGCTAAATTCTCACCCGATAACGCAAAGGCTTACGCAGAGAGCCAGGGTATGGTTAAGCGCGAGAGATACCACATAGTTTATTTTGACATTGATGATGGCAACCAGATAATCTCTGCGGAATAAACATATATTTAAGTATATCAAAATATATTGATTAGGACGGGAGTTGGGTTAGGAACTTGGCTCTCGTCATTTTGACTAAGGAGGTCGGATAGATGGCACGTGGTGCTACAAGGCAAATGTCCAGGCGAGCAATGCGTCTGATTATCGGTCTGATAATTCTTGGATTAGGTACGGGAATTGCTCAGCTCGTCAGTATACAGCTGATTCACGGCAAAGAATATAAAGAACAGGCTGCCAGCCGCTATCTCGGTGACAGTACGTTGCCTGCTCTCAGAGGTGTAATTTACGACAGCAATATGCACGTTTTGGCACAGAGTGCGTCAGCATGGCTTGTTTACATCGATCCCAAGGGTATGGTCGTGGATGATGAAGATAATACAAAGGAAGAAAATGAAATTAAAACCAACGAGACCAGAGAGCTTGTTTCCAATGGTCTTGCTGAAATTCTCGATATGAATCCTGCTGATATTTATGCTCTTGCAACTAAAAGCAAGTCGCAGTATCAGAAGATCAAAGGCGAACTCGATCTGGCTACACGCGATCGGATTCTGGGATTTATTGATGAAAACAGTCTTTACAACTGCGTTGCTGTGCATGCTGATGTGACGCGTTACTACCCGTATAATTCTCTGGCATCTACGCTTATCGGCTTTACGGGTGACCAGGATATCGGCGTAGAGGGTCTCGAGGCCAAGTATGATGATGTTCTTACCGGCGTACCCGGTAGAATCGTCAGCGCAAAGACTGCTTCCAGCAGCGGTGTTCCGATTGAATATACTTCAGTAAATGAAGCACAGCAGGGCACGAGCCTTGTGTTGACGATTGACAGAACAATCCAGAGTAAACTTGAAACAGAGCTTAGCAAAGCTTATGAAAGTGCTCAGGCGAAAGCGGCATACGGAATTGTAATGGATGTGAAAACAGGCGCAATTCTTGCTATGTCAAATATGCCCAACTATGACCTTAACAATCCTTTCGTGCTCTATTCTTCAAGTCTGAACGATCGCATATCGCTTATTACCGATGAAAATGAGAGAAAGACAGCTGTTTCCGCTGCTGTTAAAGAGCAGAGAAAGAACAGCGTCATAACAGCGTCATACGAGCCGGGTTCGGTTTTCAAGCTTGTAACCCTTGCGGCAGGAATTGAGGAAGGCGTTGTTTCCGAAAAGACGTCTTTCAGCTGTGTTGGCGGTATTCAGGTTCCGGGTCACTATATCCGTTGCCATAAGCGTGACGGACACGGTATGCAGAGCCTGCAGATGGGTCTTATGAATTCCTGTAACCCGTTCTTTATCTCTGTTGGTCAGAGCATCGGCAAAGATAAATTCTACGATTATTTTGAGGCGTTCGGCTTCACATCAAAAACAGGAATCGATCTTTTCGGTGAATCTCAGCCGAAGGCAGACGCCGCATACCACTCAAGAAAAAATTTCGGCATCTCACAGCTTTCAAGTTATTCGTTCGGTCAGACCTTTGAGGTGACGCCGATTCAGATGATTACGGCTGTTGCCGCTATAGCAAACGGCGGTAAGCTTATGACTCCTTACGTTGTTGCAAAACAGCTTGATGAGGACGGCAACGTAATTGCCGAAACAAAGCCCGTTGTCAAGCGTCAGGTTATTTCCGAATCAACGTCAAAGCGCGTTCTCGCAATGATGGAGGCTGTTGTCAGCGGCGGTACGGGTAAGAACGCTTATGTTGCAGGCTACCATGTAGCAGGTAAGACGGGTACTTCTCAGAAGCTTCATAACGGTGAAGGTAAGTACGTTGCATCGTTTGCCTGCGTTGCTCCTGCTGATGATCCTCGGGTTGCAATCCTCATCGCTATCGATGAGCCTGTAGGTCAGATCAACGGCGGTCAGATTGCTGCCCCTGTTGCGGCATCTCTTATCGAAGAGATTATGGGTTATCTCGGCGTTGATCCCGAGTACAACGAGAGTGAGCAGAATCTTATCGATGTTCCTGCTCCTTCACTTGTAGGCAGAACGATTACCGATGCCAAGACTATTGCAGGTAACCAGAGCCTTAATGTGCGTGTAATCGGTAACGGCCAAAACGTTGTAAAGCAGATACCTGCATACGGTCAGACAATGCCTCAGCAGGGTGTTGTCATCCTTTACACCGATGACAGAGAAGAAGAAACTGTTGTTGTGCCCGATTTCACGGGTATGAGTCTGACGGCTGCAAGACAGAGTGCAAACAACCTTGGTATAAATATCAAGCTGTCCGGTAATGCTTTCAGCGGTACGGATATTCTGGCATACAATCAGGATATTCCGCCAAATACTCAAGTTAAGTACGGTGACGTGGTTACCGTTTCATTCAAATCGTATTCAGGAGTGTCTGATTCACTCTACGGTTAATATTTCCGGGAGGGTGCAAGCTTCGGGGTTGCACCTCCCGTTCAAGAGGGATTGAGAATGAATATATTTACTCTTTTGAAAGGTGCGGGTTACGATACCGCAGGAATAGCGGATGCTGAGGTTACGCTGGTAACTGAGGATTCAAGAAAGGTTAAGGCGGGCAGCGTGTTTGTCTGCGTCAAGGGCGCAAGATTTGACGGACACGATGTTGCGGCCGACGCTGTTGCTCACGGAGCAGTTCTTGTTGTTGCAGAGCGTGATACGGGTGTTTCCAACCAGTTAATAGTTAAGGATTCAAGAGAAGCGTTTTCGCTTCTCTCTGCGTCGTTTTTCGGCAATCCGTCAAGAAAGCTGCGTCTGGTCGGCATAACCGGCACAAACGGCAAAACAACAACGTGTTTCCTGCTCAAATCCGTCTTTGAGGCGCTTGGCCATAAGACGGGTCTTGTCGGTACTGTTAAAAATATAGTCGGCGATAAGGAATATCCTGCAACGCTTACAACTCCCGACCCGTTTGAGCTTAATTCGCTTTTTGCCGAAATGGTCGAAGCAGGCTGTGAGTTTTGCGTTATGGAGGTCTCCTCTCAGGCTCTCGCTCAGCAGAGGGTAGCAGGTCTTCATTATGAGGTTGCGGCCTTTACCAACCTTACGCAGGATCATCTTGATTATCACGGCACTTTTGAAAATTATATTGCCGCAAAGCATAAGCTTTTTGAGAATTGCGACAAAGCGGTTGTAAACTGCGATGATGATGCTTACAAGGCAATGATTGAAGGCACCGACTGCAGTGTTGTTACTTGTTCAGCGCGCAAAGACAGCGCCGATTATTCTGCAAAAAATATTGAGCATAAGTCCGGCGGAGTGTCATATATACTCGTAGGTATCGGCAGACTTGAACGAATCAAGATGCGCATACCCGGCGGATTTACCGTATATAATTCAATGACGGCGGCTGTTTGTGCAATTCAGCTCGGTCTTCCTTTTGCCGATGTTGCGGGTGCGCTTTCTCAGGCTGCAGGTGTACCCGGCAGAATTGAGGTTGTGCCGACGGATACCGATTATACCGTTATCATCGATTATGCTCATTCTCCCGACGGACTTCAGAATATCCTTGCGGCACTGCGCAAGATTGCTCAGGGCAAAATCATAACCGTTTTCGGTTGCGGCGGTGACCGAGACCGTACTAAACGTCCCCAAATGGGCAAAATCGCTGCGGATATGTCCGATTTTGTTGTAATAACGTCCGATAATCCCCGAACTGAGGATCCTGCATCCATTGTTGCAGAGGTTGCAGAGGGCACAAAGGGCGCAAAAACACACGTTGTTGAAATAGTAGACAGAACGCAGGCTATTGAGTTTGCGCTCAAAAAGGCAAAAAAAGACGATATTATTCTCCTTGCAGGTAAGGGTCATGAGACGTATCAGATTATCGGTACGGAGAAAACACATTATGATGAGCGAGAGGTTGTCAGAGACTTGCTCGCAAAATAAAATGAATCGGAGGAGACCGTTGTGATACCTCTTATGTTGAAAGAAATCAGCGCGGTGCTTGGTTGCGACTGCGGCGAAGATAAACAGGTGCTCAATGTTTGCACAGATACCAGAAAAATAACACAAGGCAGCCTTTTTATCGCGCTTGTAGGTGAGCGCTTTGACGGCAATGATTTTGTCGAGGCAGCATTTGAAAAAGGTGCAGTCGCGGCTGTTTGTTCAAGACCTGTTGATGCAAGCGGCGAAGTTCTCGTTGTTGAAAATACAGGTATGGCGCTTCTCAAGATTGCCGCATATTACCGCTCGCTTTTTTCTATTCCTTTTGTGGGAGTTACGGGCAGTGTAGGTAAAACTACAACTAAAGAAATGGTTTATGCGGTTTTATCCGAAAAGTTCAATACTCTCAAAAACGAGGGTAACCTTAATAATGAAATCGGCTTGCCTACGACGGTTTTTCGCCTTGACAGCGACTATGAGGCGGCCATTCTTGAAATGGGTATGAGTGCGTTCGGTGAGATTTCAAGGCTTGCTGCCGTTGCTCAGCCTAATGTCGGAATAATCACAAAAATCGGTGTTTCTCACATTGAGCATCTCGGCTCGCGTGAGGGAATCCTCAAAGCTAAGCTTGAAATTCTTGATGGTCTCAAGCCCGGTGCACCGCTTATTGTGAACGGTGACGACGATCTGCTTTCAACCGTCAAGCTCAGCGACAGACCCGTAATTACCTTCGGCATTGAAAACGGGAGCTGTGATTACAGAGCTGTTGATATTGAACAGAGCGGTTATTCAACAAGCTTTACTGTTCTGTTTTGCGGCGGTGAGCAGAGGGTTACAATCCCCACTGTCGGTATGCATAACGTTTATAATGCTCTGTCTGCGTTTGCGGCAGGCGTATTTCTCGGCGTATCTCCCGCAAGTGCGGCAAACGGACTTGCCAATTACGTAACTTCGGGTATGCGACAGAATGTACGCGATTTCGACGGAATCACTCTTGTTGAAGATTGCTACAATGCAAGCCCCGATTCGGTTCGTGCGGCGGTTGAGGTGCTTTGCGGAATGCATGCTAATACAAGAACGCTTGTTTTTGGTGATATGCTTGAGCTTGGTGAGTTCTCCGAGCAGGCACACCGTGAGGTAGGCGAGCTTGTAGCATCAAAAGGTATTGATCGCTTCTTTACCTACGGCAAAATGGCGGCACTTGCGGCTGAAACGGCTGAAAAGTGCGGCTCAGGATTGGTGAAAGCATTTGACGATAAGCTCGCTCTTGCTGCAGAGCTTAAAGCAACACTAGTCAGCGGTGATGCTGTGCTGTTCAAGGCAAGCAGAGGAATGAAGCTTGAAGATGTAATTAACGGTTTTACTGAATAAGGGTAGGGTGCTTTTGATGAACACATATCTTGCATTGGGTTTGGCTGTAGCTGTTGCTTTCGGTGTTACTGCAATCCTCGGTATTGTTATGGTGCCGTGGCTTCGCAGGCTGAAATTCGGGCAGACTATTCTTGATATAGGTCCGAAATGGCATCGTAGTAAGCAGGGTACGCCAACAATGGGCGGACTTATGTTCATTATCGGCACGTTGGCTGCAGTTTCCCTGGTGTTTGTCACAGATAAATTTATGGGCTCTGATATAATAGCAAGCGGTATGCTCGTGCGTTCTGCTGCGTATACAAAGCTTTTTTCGGGGCTTATTATGGCACTTTCACTCGGACTGATAGGTTTCGTTGATGACTATATAAAGGTAGTGAAAAAACGTAACCTCGGTCTTACGGCAAGGCAGAAGACTTTTATGCAGCTGCTTGTGATACTTGCATATCTCGGCAGCCTGAGGCTTTCGGGAAGCACGTTTATGTATATTCCTTTCTACGGTTCAACAGGCGACCTTGGAGTTTTCTTCTTCCTCTTCGGTATAGTGCTAATCTACGGCGCTACCAATGCTGTCAATTTTACGGACGGTGTGGACGGACTTTGTTCGTCTGTTACTCTTACCTCAGCGGCGGCGTTCATTGTTATTGCTTTTATGCGCAATAACCTTGGTGCGAGCGTTGTTGCATGTGCCCTTGCGGGTGCGTGCGCAGGTTTCCTTGTATGGAATTGGAATCCAGCGAAGGTGTTTATGGGTGATACGGGTTCAATGTTCCTGGGCGGCATGGTTGTTGCGCTTGCTTACGCGGTGGATTGTCCGCTGATTCTTCTGCCCGTAGGTCTGATTTATTTTATCGAAGGTCTTTCCGACGTGTTGCAGATTGGTTATTTCAAGCTCACACACGGAAAGCGTATATTCAAAATGGCTCCGATTCATCATCATTTTGAGATGAGCGGATGGAAAGAAAAGAAAATAGTTATCGTTTTTACGGTAGTAAATATAATCGGCTGTGCGGCAGGCATTGCGCTTGTGCGGTTCGGCTGATAAGAGTTGTATATGAAGGAGGCATCATCGAGTGCGTAATTCACTGACTAAGAAAAAGTTCAGTTTACCCGATTGGAAGTGGATAGCAAAGGGCAATGTGGATATAGGTTTTCTTTTGCTTGTGTTTTTGCTCCTCGCCATCGGTCTTGTAATGCTTGCATCTGCAGGTTATTCTCTTGCTTATCACAGAGAGAATGAAGACAGCTACGCTTATATTCGTGACCAGCTTATATTTTCGGCAGTTGGTCTGGTTACGATGTTTGCTGTGTCAAAGATAAACTATAATTATTTCCGACGTTTTGTTTTGCTTGGCGTCGGCGTGTCGATTTTGTTGTTGATTGTTGCGCTGATTATAGCTGCAATCAAAGAGCGCGCTAACCCGAACGGCGGAGAGGAAATCGGACGTTGGATTCAGATTCCCGGTATTGGCCAGTTTCAGCCGTCGGAGATGGCGAAGGTAGGTCTGATTGCCTTTTATGCCTGGGGTTGTGAAAAATATCATCAGCAAATTGTCAGCAAAAAAGCAAAAACTGCTTTCCTTACAGCAGCTGCTTTCGGCGGTGTAGGTCTGGTTTTTATAGTGCTTGTTTATCTTGAGCACCATTTGTCGGGTACGATTCTGTTTGTTGCACTTACCATTGCTATGCTTTACCTTGGTGAGTTTAATAAATGGTGGTTCAGAGTACTGATTCCGATAATTATTATCGTTGTAGCAATATTCGTAATTAACCCGAAAGTGGGCGGTATACTTGATAAATATCAGCTGGAACGTATTGTTGCATGGAAAGATAAAACATATGAGCCCAGAGATGCACGCTGG
>JAFOBC010000301.1 GCA_017382015.1 Clostridia bacterium | reverse complement strand
TTACGGCTACAATACGGATTACTACGGTATGAAAGCTCTTATCGAAAGAGTGGGCATAGACCTGACGGGCAAAAAAGTTATGGTACTCGGCACAGGCGGCACAAGCAAAACTGCCCGCGTAGTTGCCGAAGATTTGGGCGCATCACAAATACTGACGGTAAGCAGACAAGGAACAAACGGATATATCACATACGAAGAAGCAACCAAAGCGCACACAGATGCAGATGTAATCATCAACACAACCCCCGCAGGAATGTATCCCGATTGCCAAGCACAGCCGATTGATACGGCTCTTTTCCCAAATCTGTCGGGCGTGATTGACGCTGTATACAATCCCCTTCGCACCAGCCTCATACTGCAGGCAAAAGAAAGAGGGATAAAAGCAGAGGGCGGTCTGTATATGTTGGTTATGCAGGCAGTTGTCGCTGTAGAACGCTTTCTTGACACAACAATTGAAAAGCGGGTCGCCGACCGTGTTTTCAAAGCTGTTTATGCAGCAAAAGAAAACATTGTGCTGACAGGTATGCCGGGAAGCGGCAAGAGCACAATCGGCAAACTGCTCAACATAGAAGGATATGAATTCATCGACACGGACGAAGAGATTGAGCGCCGATGCGGATGTTCTGTCAAAGAGCTGATTGCAAAAAACGGCGAAGCATACTTCCGCAACATAGAAACTCAGGTTATAAAGGACGTATCGCAGGAAAGCTGCCGCATTATTTCAACAGGCGGCGGCGCAGTTTTGAGAGAAGAGAATATCAGACACCTTAAACGAAACGGCAAGTTATTTTTCATTGATGCAGATATTGCCCGTCTTAAAGAGACAGACGACAGACCGCTGTCTGACACCTTTGAGAAGCTTAAAAAGCTGTATGATGAGCGAATAGACATCTACAGAGCAACCGCCGACGTTACCGTGCCTGATCTGGCAACGCCGCAAGAAGAAGCGGAATATATAACCACAAAACGGGAGGAACTTATTTTATGAAGATCCTTGTTATAAACGGCCCCAACCTCAATATGCTGGGCATTCGTGAGCCTGAACATTACGGCAGAGAAACATACGCAGATCTTACAGAAAAAATCCGGACTTACTGCGCCGATAAAGGAATTGAAGTAACCGTATTCCAATCCAACCACGAGGGCGCGCTTGTAGACGAAATACAGAAAGCATACGGGATTATGGACGGAATCGTTATCAACCCCGGCGCATATACCCACACAAGCATCGCAATACTTGACGCGGTAAAATCAGTCGGCATCCCCACCGTTGAAGTTCATATATCCAAAGTAGAAGAACGCGAAGATTTCCGACAGATAAGCTATATTCGCCTCGCCTGCGCAAAAACAATCACAGGCCACGGAACAGACGGATATCTTGAAGCAATTGACTACTTGATTGAGGGCAGATAATATGATTGCAACATTCACCCCCTGTAAGCTTCACGGAACAATTGACGCTCCCCCATCAAAAAGCATGGCGCACAGATATTTAATAGGGGCGGCATTATCCGGAGAAATTTGCACCCTGCACGGCGTTGATTACAGCGAAGACATTCTGGCAAGCATCGACTGCCTGAAAGCCCTTGGCGCAAAAATTACAACCAATGAAAGCACAGTAACAGTTGACCCTCGCCGTTTTATGCAAGTTGACCCCGATGTTCTGGTGTGCAGAGAAAGCGGCAGTACCCTTCGCTTTTTTATTCCGCTTGCTTTGTGCCTTGGCAAACCGGTTACCCTGAAGGGCAGTAAAAGGCTTTTCGAAAGACCTTTGAGCGTTTACGAAGACCTCTGCAATGGAAAAGGATTTACATTTGACAAAGCGGCAGATTCGGTAACCGTATGCGGCAAGCTCGAAAGTGGCAATTATGAGCTGAGAGGAGACATCAGCAGCCAGTTTATCACAGGGCTTATCTTTGCACTGCTCTATTCAGGTGCAGACTCTGTCATTCGTATCACTCCGCCGTTTGAAAGCAGGTCATACATCGAGCTAACAATTTCTGCTCTGCAGTCATTCGGTGCAGACGTAGCATTTACAGACGAATACACAGTCAAAATCAAGCGCTCTCAGCTACACTCCTACTCGGGCAAAATTGAGGGAGATTACTCAAACGCAGCCTTCCTTGATGCCTTTAATCGCATAGGCTCGGATATCACGATAAACAACCTCAACTCCGAAAGCCTGCAAGGCGATCGGGTTTTTAAAGAATATTTTGATCGGATTTCTGCCGATTCACCTACCCTTGATATTTCTGACTGCCCTGATTTAGGGCCGATTCTGTTTGCATTGGCGGCCATGAAAAACGGCGCTGTATTCACGGGAACAGACCGCTTAAAAGCAAAAGAAAGCGACCGCGGTGCGGCGATGCACCAAGAGCTGAGCAAGCTTGGCGGCGGACTGATATTCGGTGACAACACAGTCATCGTGCCAAAACAAAACCTGCGGTACACAGATTTGCCCGTCAGCGGACACAACGACCACCGCATTGTAATGGCCATGTCAGTTATTCTGTCGAAAATCGGAGGGACAATTGTCGGCGCAGAAGCAATCAAAAAAAGTTATCCCGGATTTTTTGAGGATATAAAAAAACTTGGAGCAACAGTAGAAATAAAATGATAGTTGACGTAAGCAAAAAAATATTAATCGTAGGCTTAGGACTTCTGGGCGGCAGTTATGCGAGAGTGCTCAAACGCTTTGGCTTTCATATCAGCGCAATCACACTTGACCAAAGTTCTATTGACTATGCAATCAAAGAAAATATAATTGACGAGGGTTCGACAGAGCTTGACAAAAAAATAATCGGCGAAGCTGACCTTGTAATTTTTGCACTCTATCCCCACGTTTTTGTGGAATGGATTGAAAAGAACCAACAGCTTTTAAAAAGCGGCGCACTAATCACGGACGTAACAGGTGTAAAGGGCAGCATTGTTTACACGATACAAGATATGCTTCGTCCCGATGTAGAGTTTATTGCGGCTCATCCGATGGCAGGACGTGAGGTTTCGGGGGTTGAAAACAGCACGGACAAGCTCTTTATTGGCGCAAACTACATCGTTACGCCTACCGAAAAAAACACACCCGAAGCTATTCAGACCTGCCTGGAGCTTGGCAGATTGCTCGGATTTTCTAACGTAGCTACGCTCTCCCCTGAAGATCACGACGAAATGATCGGATTCCTTTCACAGCTGACACACTGTATTGCTATCACGCTGATGACATGCAACGATAAAGAGGATATGCAGAAGTTCACCGGCGACTCATTCCGCGATCTTACCCGTATTGCAAGAATCAACGACCAAATGTGGAGTGAGCTTTTTGTAGCAAATAAGACTGCTCTGCTCAATCAGATGGATCTGTTTATTAACAAGTTCAACGAACTTAAAACTATGCTTGAAACAGATGACATCGACGCAATGAGAAGTATGATGCGCCATTCTACCGAACGCAGAGCTTTGTTTGACAAAAAATAAAACAATAACAAGACAAAAACGAACAGCCTATCGACAGTATAATCGGCAGGCTGTTCGTTTATTAATATTGCCTATATAAGTGTGTAATGAGCAATTCCGCTCCAACACTGCTAAAAAATGTCAGCTCAGCTTCAAAAACGCATAAGAATAAGCTGCATAAAATGTGACTTTGTCACTGAAATTACAGACAAAAGCGGATATAATAAAGGTACAAAGAAAAGAAAGGATGTGCGAAAAATGTCAGCACTCAGAATAAACAAAAATAACTTCGACCTTGTTATTAACAGCGATAAACCCGTTCTGCTCGATTTCTATGCAGAGTGGTGCGGCCCCTGCCGTATGGTTTCGCCCATAATCGAACAGATTGCCGACGAAAACCCGCAGTATCTTGTAGGCAAAGTAAACGTAGATGAAGAGCCTGAGCTTGCCGCACAGTTCGGCGTAGCTAGCATACCGACGCTCGCAGTTATAAAAGACGGCAGAATCATAAGCAAATCCTCAGGCGCAAAACCCAAACAGCAGATACTCAAAATGTTAGAAAGCTAATTCTTTAAGGCGGTTTTTATTGAGGACTCTCACACCCTTGCGCGAAACTTCAACAATACCTTCGTTTGAAAAATATTTAAGCATACGGGAAACAACCTCACGGGCAGAGCCGATGTACCTGGCTATCTGCTCGTGAGTTAAATTTATTGTGTCAGAATTATTCCTTGCAGATTCTTCGTACAGAAATATCGCGAGACGCTTATCCATACTCATAAACAGTATCTGCTGCATAACCCACATAACATCAGAAAAGCGGCCGACTGCCATTTCGAGCATAAAAATTTTAACATCAGGATTTCTGTCATTCACCTGAGACAACGCGCACCCGTTTACAACGTAGCACTCGCTGTCTTCTTCCGCATCGATAAAAACATCAAAAGTGATACTCTGAAGCACACACGAAGCGGCAAGCATACACATATCACCCGGATGAAGTCTGTAAAGGGTTATATCTTTACCCTCTTCTGACATAATATATACACGCAGACAGCCTCTGCGCACAAAAACAATGCCGAGACACTCGTTACCGTCGTGAATAGTTGTGCCCTTACTGTAGCTGACAGAAACCGTATTTTCGCAAACGGCCTGCTTATCCTCGTCAGATATTTTATCCCAGAAAGGAAACAGCTCCTTATAAGCAGATTCAAGCTCCTTTATATTCATAACTATCCGCCTCCTCTATCGGTATTATTATACAGCTGATTTATCCCCCAGTCAACAAAGTGACAAAGTCACAGAAAAAAGCACCGTGTTTGTATAAAATAAAAGCAGAACAAGAAAGGAGACGCTTATATGGAGTACATTTATGACGTTATAATCATTGGCGGAGGGCCTGCAGGATATACAGCGGCACTCTATGCGGCAAGGGCAGGTCTCGACACCCTCATCATAGAAAAAATGGCACCCGGCGGACAGATGACGCTCACGGGTGATATAGATAACTACCCCGGATTTGACGATGGGATCGACGGATTCACACTAGGAATGAAAATGCAACAAGGTGCGGAAAAATTCGGAGCAAAGACAGAATACGCGGAAATAACAAGCGTTGATTTTTCTGATAAAACAAAACTCATAAACACTTATGACGGTACATTTCACGCAAAATCAGTAATCATAGCCGCAGGCGCTCACCCTAAAACGCTGGGAATTCCCGACGAAGAGGAGCTTACGGGCATGGGCATGCACTACTGCGCACACTGCGACGGCAGGTTTTATAAAGACAAAACAGTAGCAGTCATAGGCGGTGGCAACTCTGCAGTTGCTGATGCACTATACCTGGCAAGGCTTGCAAAGAAAGTTTACCTTATACATCGCCGCGACAGCCTGCGCGCTGAAAAAATCTACCTCAAACCGCTCAGCGAAGCCAAAAACATCGAGTTTGTTTTTGATAGTACCGTGCACCGAATAATACACGATAACGGCGTAAAAGGTTTAGAAATATTATCGACGGATAACAGCAAAAGAGAGATAGAATGCGACGGCATATTCGTAAGCATCGGCAGACAGCCTTCGACAGCTTTTCTCGGCGATGCGATTTTGCTGGACAGTAACGGATATATAGTTGCAGACGAAACGACAAAAACAAATATTGACGGTGTATTTGCCGCCGGCGATATAAGAACAAAAACGCTAAGGCAAATTGTTACCGCAGCAGCTGACGGTGCGGTTGCGGCTCACTATGCAGAAGAATATATATCACAAAACTAAAAAAGTAACGGCTTGTATGAGTTGCCCCATACAAGCCGTTTGAATTTTTATATCGAGTTATTTGTTCTTTGCAAGCTTTCTCTGGATTGCCTTGATAATCTCAACAATCGGGATGATGAGGAATGCGAGACCGAGAGAAATGCCGTACTCCATTGCATCAAGGTGTGCAAAGCCGAAAAGGTTTGAGAGGAAATCAATCTCAACAACAGCTGTTGTGAGAATGAATGAGAGTGCCATTGCACCGTAAAGAAGCCAGTTGTGGCTGCCCTTGAATACCATCTTGACTGCTGAGCCGCGCTGTGAGCGCATATTGAACGAATGGAAGATTTCACACATCGCCATGGTGAAGAATGCCATTGTCATACCGTCTGCGCTGTCAGCAATATCGAAAAACCTGAAAGGCAGACCATTGTGTGTGCACTCAATAAATTCGCCGATATAGAAGGCGACAACTGTGAGAACAGAAACGATAAGACCCTGATAGAAGCAATCTATACCGAGACCGCCGGAGAAGATACCGTCGCTCTTATTACGGGGCTTTCTTCTCATAATATCAGCCTCAGGACGCTCAGTACCGAGAGCAAGAGCGGGAAGTGAGTCTGTGATAAGGTTAATGAAGAGAAGGTGCGGAGCTTCGAGGATTGTAAACCTCATAATTGAAGCAAAGAAGATTGAGATAACCTCAGAAAGGTTTGAGCCGAGAAGGAACTGAATAGCCTTACGGATATTGTCGTAGATTCTTCTGCCCTCACCTACTGCAGAAACGATTGTTGCAAAGTTATCGTCCGCAAGAACCATATCTGCAACGTTCTTTGTAACGTCCGTACCGGTGATACCCATACCGACACCGATATCGGCGTTCTTGATTGACGGAGCATCGTTAACACCATCACCCGTCATAGCGGTAACATAGCCCTTGCTGCGCCATGCGTTGACAATTCTCGTTTTGTGCTCAGGCTGAACACGAGCATAAACGCGTACATTCTCAACAATCTTTTCAAACTCCTCATCGGAGTACTTATCGATATCAACGCCCATCATTGCCTGTGAATCATCATTGAGGATACCGAGCTCACGTGCAATCGCCTTGGCTGTGTTGATGTGATCACCCGTAATCATAATCGGTGTGATACCTGCGTTACGGCACTCAACAATAGCATCCTTGACTTCGGGACGGACGGGGTCAATCATACCGGTAAGACCGATAAAGATCATATCGTACTCAAGTGCTGCCGATTCGTAAGCCTCGGGAGCTGCAGCGTAAACCTTGTAAGCAACAGCGAATACACGCAGAGCCTTGTTACCCATACGTGTGTTTTCTTCTGCAACTTTTGCTCTGATTTCGTCGCTCATCTCAACGATCTGACCGCCCACCCAGGCGTGAGAGCATTTCTTGAGAATTTCATCGGGAGCACCCTTGGTGTACTGAACAAACTGCTCGCCGTCTTTATGAACGGTAGACATCATCTTTCTGCCTGAATCGAAGGGAACCTCGCCTACTCTCGGGCAAGCCGCAACAAGCTCAGCTTTTGCAAGCCCGATTGACTTTGCATAGTTGATAAGGGCAACCTCATCAGGCTCGCCCGTGCCCTTACCGTCTTCTTCAACCTCTGCATTTGTGCAAAGAGCCATTGCGGTTGCAAGCTTGGGTTCATCTTCTGCGTAATGGTCAACAACGGTCATAACGTTCTGTGTGAGAGTACCTGTTTTATCCGAACAGATAATCTGCGTACAGCCAAGTGTTTCAACCGCCGTCATCTTACGGATAATGGCGTTCTTCTTGGACATATTGGTAACGCCCATCGAAAGAACAATCGTCATAACCGCAACAAGACCCTCAGGGATAGCGGCAACAGCAAGAGCAATAGCTGTGATGAACGAATGGAGAGCTATATCGAGGAACGGATTTGATGCGCCGTTACCGAAGAATTCGGGAATAGCGAACTTTGTAACTATGTCGTATGCAAAGATGAATACGCAAACACCAATAACAAGCTTGGTAAGAATCCTTGAAAGCTGCTCTAGCTTGATTTCAAGGGGAGTTTTGCCATCCTCTGCAAGAGAGATAGCGTTGGCAATCTTGCCCATTTCGGTATCCATACCGGTTGCAGTAACAACAGCCTTACCGCGACCGTAAACAAGAGTTGAACCCATATACGCCATATTCTTACGGTCACCGAGAGGAATTTCCTCATCGTCTTTTTTACCCATAAGAGCATTGACAAGTTTATTGACAGGCACAGATTCACCGGTAAGTGCCGCTTCTTCAATTTTCATACTTGCGCACTCAAAAATACGGCAGTCTGCGGGAATTGCATCACCTGCGTCGAGAAGCACAACATCACCGACAACGAGGTCTTCACTTTTGACAACTTCAACCTTACCGTCACGCAGCGTCTTGGTTGTAGCGGCTGACATTTTCTGAAGTGCTTCAACAGCCTTTTCAGCCTTACTCTCCTGAATAACGCCGAGAACGGCGTTGATAAGAACAACAACGAGAATGATGATTGAGTCTGTCGGAACAACAAATTTACCTGCCTCAAAAATCTCTGTTGCGGCGGCAATAACTGCAGCGACAAGAAGAATGATAATCATCGGATCTTTAAGCTGATTTATAAATCTTTTCAGCATTGAATCCTTCTTTGCTTCTGCAAGCTTGTTTTTGCCGTTTTTCTCAAGGCGGCTTGCCGCTTCCTGAGAGGAAAGACCTTCAGCCGAGCTTTGCACCGCTTCAAAAACAGCGTCGGTTTCTTTAAGGTAGAATTGCATTTTTCCAGCTCCTTTTTGTTTACGGGGAGGCACGTCACACATCGGTATAACAAAAAAGACTTTTATCGCACCGCAGTCCTTGACCCCCGGGGCGATAAAAGTCTCACTCTTTAATACATC
>JAFOBC010000033.1 GCA_017382015.1 Clostridia bacterium | reverse complement strand
TTGTCTGCTTCATACTCGGCGGTTTACATAGACGCAAGGTTGCCGAAGCTGAAATCGGTTCAGCAACGCAGGAGGCAGAGCGTATCATAAACAACGCCATTGCCCAGGCTGAATCGAAGAAGTAAGAAGCAATTCTTGAAGCTAAAGATGCTATCCACAAAGAGCGTACAGCAACAGAGCAAGAGCTCCGCGAAAGACGCTCCGAGGTTCAGAAACAGGAAAGAAGAATCCTGCAGCGAGAAGAGCTGCTCGATAAAAAATCCGACAACCTCGAAAAGAAAGACGAGATACTCAACGGCAAAATCAAAGCCGCTGATGCAGAGCTCGAAGAAATCGAATCCATCAAACGCAGCCAGTTTGAAATGCTCGAGCGTATTTCAAACTACACACGCGAACAGGCACGCGAGTACCTTCTCAAATCACTTGAAGATGACCTCAGCAGAGAAAAGGCCCACAAGCTCCTCGAGTACGAGCAGACTCTCCGCGAAGAAGCCGACACAATGGCACGTGAGGTTGTTGCAACAGCTATTCAGCGCTGTGCAGCAGAGCAGGTATCCGAAGCAACGGTATCCGTTGTTGCCCTTCCCAATGACGAAATGAAGGGCCGTATCATCGGCCGTGAGGGTCGTAACATCCGCACCCTCGAAACAATCACAGGTGTCGACCTCATCATCGACGACACACCCGAAGCAATCACACTCTCCTGCTTCGATCCGGTACGCCGTGAAGAAGCAAGACTCACCCTTGAAAAGCTCATCTCCGACGGCCGTATTCATCCGGCACGTATCGAAGAGATGCACGATAAGGCAGTCAAGGAGGTTGAGCACTCTGTCAAGCAGGCAGGTGAAAGAGCTGTTCTTGACGCAGGTCTTAACGGCATCCATCCCGAGCTTGTTAAAATTCTCGGTCGCCTGAAGTACCGTACAAGCTACGGTCAGAACGTTCTTGACCATTCACTTGAGGTTTCTTACATTGCAGGTCTTATGGCTGCTGAAATCGGCGCAGACGTCAAGCTTGCAAAGCGTGCAGGTCTCCTTCACGATATCGGTAAGGCTCTTGACCATTCTCTCGACGGTTCCCACATCGAGCTCGGTGTTGAATACGCACGCAAGTACAAAGAGAACGAAAAGGTTATCCACGCTATTCACGCTCACCACGGTGACGTTGAGGCAAAGACAATCGTTGCCTGCCTTGTTCAGGCTGCTGATGCAATTTCTGCCGCACGTCCCGGCGCAAGACGTGAAAACGTTCAGAACTATATCAAGCGTCTTGAGAAGCTTGAAGAAATTTCAAAATCCTTTGAGGGTGTTGAAAACTCATTTGCAATTCAGGCAGGCCGTGAGGTTCGTATCATGGTTAAGCCCGAAATCATCACAGACGACAAGATGGTTCTTCTCGCAAGAGATATTGTCAAAAAGATCGAAGAGGAGCTTGAATATCCCGGTCAGATCAAGGTCAATATCATCCGCGAAAACAGAGCAACCGACTACGCAAAATAAAAATTTACAGACAGAGCGGTCAAACGACCGTTCTGTTTTTTTGTTGCCTGTTTTTCAATTGTGGTTGATTTATGACATATCGGATGTTATACTATAATAATGTATTAATAATAAGGAGGGTGCAACAATGATAAAAAAATTACTCAGCAAACTCGGCACTGATTTTTTGTTGAGTGTAAGTGCTGTT
>JAFOBC010000300.1 GCA_017382015.1 Clostridia bacterium | reverse complement strand
TTCACAGCGGAGTAGTTAAGAACGGCGAAGTACTCCCTACCGCGCTCAACGAAGAGGGCTGGTTCCAGACAGGCGACATCGGTCGTTTGGAAGACGGCGCGCTCTACATCGAAGGCCGTCTTAAGGAAGTTATTGTAAACGAATCCGGCGAGAATGTTTATCCTGATGAAATTGAAGACTTTTTCACAGAACTCGAAGGTGTTTCTCAGTTTACTGTTCTTGGCATTTCTAAGGGTAACGGAAATAAATATGAAGATATCACCTTAGTTATGCAGACTTCAAATGACATAAGCGACAAGGAATATCTTGCACGCTTGACAGGACAGATAAAAGAGCGAAATAACAGGCTTCCTGTATTCAAGAAACTGTCAAGAATACTTATTACAAGCGACAGCCTTCCGCTTGCAAACGGTATTAAAATTAAAAGAGCCGAGATAAAAAAACAAATCGAAAGCAGTCTTGGAAATTATGTTGATCTGTGATTACTATTAATCACTTTTCATATATTTTACTATCAGGAAGAAGGATAAAAATGTTAGAAAAATTTTTGAATTTTTTATTTGACCTTGCAACATCAATAGGCATTAAAATTATATTTGCACTTATAATGCTTTTTGTCGGTTTTAAAGTTGCAAAATGGATGCTTAAGCTTGTAAGAAAGACAAAGCTTTTCGCAAGAATGGATAGTTCCCTTGCGAATTTCCTTGTTAACATTCTCAAAGTTGTTCTTTATTCATTTGTTTTAATCAGTATTGCGATTTACGTTGGCGTTCCTGCTACGTCATTCATGGCAGTGCTTACATCTGCAGGTGTTGCCATCGGCTTGGCTTTGCAGGGTTCTTTGGCAAATTTAGCAGGCGGCATTATGATTATTGCCTTTCACCCCTTTAAAATCGGTGACTTTATAGAGGGCAACGGATATTCCGGCACTGTAGAAGATGTATCAATTTTCTACACAAAAATAATTACACCTGACAATAAGAGCGTTATGCTCCCCAACGGAGGCCTTTCTAACGCGGCTATCGTAAACTATTCAGAAAAAGATTTACGTCGTGTCGATATTCCGCTGTCTGTTTCATATGATACTGATATCAATGAAGTAAGGAAATTAGTTCTTAGCCTGGCTAATAAGAATGAGAAAGTTCTTAAAGATCCTGCTGCCGCATGCGTGTTGTCAAATAAAGGAGAAAGTTCTTTAGACTTTACTCTTCGTGTTTGGTGTAAAAACGGAGATTATTGGGATGTTTATAATGCTTTAGCAGAGGCTACAAAGTACGCATTTGATGAAAATGATATTAAAATTCCTTTCCCGCAAATGGATGTTCATATTATCGGCGAGAAAAAATAAAGTGCTGTTTATTAGTAAAAAGGGCTACAAAACAAAGATTAACCCCGACAGAAATCTGTCGGGGTTCGTTTTATTCTGTTCGATAACCATTATCTTGTATCCAAGGCTCCCTCCGGGATGGAGCTTCCGACGAAGTCGGGTTTATCTGTACTTGCCTGTCTTTTGTTCAATTGTCAGAATGTCGCCATCAGGGCAATATACTGCCTTGATATACGCAGAAACCTTCGGGGCACCTGATTTTATTGCCACCTTCAAACATTCTTTTGCAATCTCCATCAATTCATCATAATTGTCACCTTCAATTGTTGTTTCAAATGCTGCCACTTGATATGTGTATCCGGTGTCTTTAATATAGGCAATCACATCGTCAACAATGCGGCAAACTTCTGAATCCGTTTCTACCTGCGGTAAAACCTGAATAGCTATACTTGCGCTCATTTTATCCTCCTATTTATATTTCCTATTAAACAAAAACAGGAAACAACCTATATCGGTCTGCCTCCTGTAAAAAACCAACATTATGACTTCCTACGGCGGCATTATCCGCATCAGGTTATAGGGTCGAAGTTGACTTACTTCCTCTCAGCCTGCTGATACAAGCTCCCCTGTTTTGTTCCGTCCAGTATTATACTGCAGTTTGTCTTGGAATGCAATTACATTTACATTTTTCTGATTTTAAAAGCAATAAAACAAAAATCAAGCCCGATAAACAATTTACCGGGCTTGGGATAGCTTTTACAAATAACTGCAAATTATTTAATCTTAGCAAGTTTTGCAAATCTTGGAAGTCCGTCAACGATAGGAGGACAAGACTCTCCTTGGATAAGCGGGAGAGCATAATCAATATACTCTTGAGTTACAAAGTTACCCTCTGCATTGATCCATTCGCGCGGGAGCTTGCGTTCTGTATTAGCAATATCACTAAGCGGAATAAGCTTAGGAGCACATACGTACTCGCCGTTCGCACCTGTCTGACGGTCAAAACCGATACAGTAGTCTGTGTAGCCCTCAACAGCTTTGAGAACTGCAGTCTCGCCTGCCATATAAGCTTCATTAACGTCATTAAGTGACGCGCAATGTGAAGCGCATCTCTGTAACAAGCTGAATTCGATACCTCTAACTTTGCAGCCGATCTGTTCTTTTGCAATGTTAGCAAGTGTAGTAGCAACGCCGCCGAGCTGAGCATGACCAAAGGCATCTCTTACACCGCTGTCAGCAACGAATCTTCCGTCAGCATACTGAGCACCTTCAGAAACAGCTACGATAACCTTACCGTTCTTTTCGTATACTCTCTTAACGTCACTGATAAACTGTTCAAGGTTAAAAGGAAGCTCAGGAACATAAATAAGATCAGGACCTTGTCCCTTATATGCAGCCAATGCAGTAGCAGCTGTGAGCCAACCTGCATGTCTACCCATAACTTCAAGTACTGTTACCATACCTGTGTCGTATACTCTTGCATCGTGATAAACTTCCATTGTAGAAGTTGCAACATATTTAGCTGCACTA
>JAFOBC010000299.1 GCA_017382015.1 Clostridia bacterium | reverse complement strand
CAGAGCCTTTGTCATTGCTTCATCGTCAATCAGCGTGTTAAACTTTACGACTCCGTTCACGGTATACGATGCATTCATAGCCTTCGCGATGCCTTGAAGCATCTTCTCATTCAGGTCGAGCGTGCTCAGGAGTGCCTTATGGTCCGGCTGACCGTCGAAGCCGCCGCCCATGTACTGATTAACGCTATATCTGTACTTCCAGTGGATAACATTGTCATATGGTATAGTCGTGTCGTAGCCGTTCGCGAATATGAACTGCGTGAACAGCCGTCCGGATAAGTCCTCGATGAAGTTGACCGTTGTCGGCTGTATCGGGTAGAGCGCTTCATAGTGTCTGCGTTCTTCGCCTGTTTTTTCGTCTTTCCACACACGATATATCGGAATGATAAAGACGTTGTAATTCATCAAAAGCAGCCATGTGCACTTCTCGAGAAACTCACTTGTTGTCATTAGCGGATTTGGCTCGCTGAGCACGTCCTGTATAGTGCTCTTGACCGGCACAGAATCACTACCAGTATATCTGACGTGTGTCGGGTTGAGCTTCTTAAACTCTTCCACGATACAGCTGAGCGCCTGCTGTACTACATCGGAAGCATAAATATTAGTGCCGAACTGCGAGTATATCGGAGCCCAGCCGTTCAACGTAGTCGCGTATTTCCGCTCCTTCGGGGCTTTGTGAAAGAGCTTGTCAAAGAGTCCTATCGGAATCACCTCCAAGTTTTATTTAGTCACCGATAAAATCATTCATCTGGATTTTCGCGGTCGTGTCTTAACTCTTCCTCCAAACGATGATTATCTGCACTCAAGAAGATAAATCCGAGAATACAGAACGTAATTATTCCAATAGCCATTTTCATTTCCTCCAGTTAGTATTTTGGTACGGACATTTATGTCCTTAGCAGGTGCTTGTAAGCGGTATTAAAGTTCAATGTGAGCCAGCTCTGCACGGAGCTCCAGTATGTGGAGGTACTTGCCCATAGCAGACTGCTGTTCTTTCATCAGGCGATCGTTGTAGTAGTCTTCCTGCTTCATCACAACATCCCCCATGAGATTTGACTCGACTTCCTTCTTGTTATTGTAGGCTTTCAGCTTTTCGTAGCGCTCCTTGGTCTGAGCGTACTCAGCTTTTAGTCTGTCCTTCCAGTCTTCCATTTTAAAACCTCCTATTGCACATAATTGCACATTGTGCAATATCATTTTAGTGCTTTCATAAATTCGGAGCGATACCGCCTCAAAACCTCATAGAGAATAATAAGCGTGACCGCTCCGTCAATTCTCATTGCCGCCTTCTGCTTAACCGCTTGACAGTTTCCGGCATTGTCAAGCTCCATTGCTGCATTTTTCAGGCACCACCTATCGACATCATTCTCGTTGTAATTCACAAGCCGAGCCTTCAAGTCCGCCTCGCAAACCTTCATCGGCGAGGACAGTGTCTTCTTGTCCTGGTATATCATTTCACACTCGAAGCCGTACTCGTCCATTCTGCGCAGGAAGTCCTTCGAGAACTTCACGTCATATCCGCACTTGTACAGCCTGAGACCGTACTGCTTGTACAGCATATAGTACCAGTCGGCAACGAGCGTCAGGTCTATGTCGTTACCCTCGCAGATTGTGAGGAGTCCCTTCTGAGCCCATTCCTTGTACTTTGCTCCGGCTTCCTTATCGTCAGAGTTCTCAAGCTTGCTCTCAGGTATCCAGTAATGCGAGACGATGTACTTCGTGCGGTTGCCCTTGCGCATTATCAGCGCCTTCGCCGAGGTCATATCCGTAGTCTCAGACAGGTCGACAGCGCCAAGTATCAGAGAGCCGCGGAAGTCCTCGATGTCATACGATGCGGCATACATATAGTCTTCATAGTTCAGCCACGCGACAGCTGTGTTCTGCTTGAAGTTGAAGTCCTTGCACATCACGAAAACTCTGTCAGACTTTGACTTTCTTGCCTCATCAACTCTGTCTCTGAGGTAGCTCCATTTTTTGACGTGACCAATAGACGGATTTGACTTTTCCCATAGCTTTGATATACCGTTCTCGTCGGTATCCCAAACCTCGCGTTCGCTGTCCTGCGTATAAAGCCACGGCAGCTTACGCTTCGCGCTCTCGGTATCATCCTCGCCTTTGATAATCTTCGTGTACGCTGCTCGAGTTTCAACGAGGAATCCGTCGACGAATCCCTCAGAGCCGAACATCAGTATCTTGAATTTCTCCTTTGTCGAGGTCGACTGCTGTATCGGCTTATATATACCCTCATCGGTTAAGCTCCAAACTTCATCAATGCCGGCTATATCAATGTTTCTGCCCTCTTTTTGCCGTGTAGAATCAGAGAGCTTGTAGATGTGATTATTATTTATCAGGCACTTAATGCCCTTTTGATTCCGCCACGAGTCTATCTGCTTCGGGTCGATAAGCAGCCGCATAGTATCAATTGCTTGATATGCAAGGTAGGCAGTTCCGTCATTCGTGCCGGAACAGACGATGTCGATACCTTCGCCACCGATAAACAGCTCTGTGAGCTGTAGTGCCGCTATGAGCTCAGTCTTTCCATTCTTACGGCATATCAGCAGGAGCGACTCTTGGAATCGGTCTACCCACTCGCCGGAGTCGAGTGATTTCATCTTGAAGCTGTATAACGCTTCGATAAACGCCTTCTCCCAGAGCAGTAGCACCATAGGCTTACCGTAGAACGGAGCTTTCGTTAAGCGGATACAGTGCTCGATGAAATCAATGCGTATCTCAGCATCGCGAGTGTCGTATATATACTCAGAGCTTGATAAATCTTCTATCAAATTATCAAGCTCCTGTATCATATCATATCCGGCGATTATTTCGCCTTTGCGGATAGCTTCGCGGTATTGCAGGAGGTAAGTGCTCATATAATATCCTCCGTTGGTGCTTGATTTCGGGTACTCCCCGATTTCAGGCATAATAAAAGCGCTTGCTTTCGCAAACGCTTATTCTGTGTATTCTTCGTGCTCCTGTATGCTCTTCAAATACGCTCTCAGAGGGCTATCCTCTTCGGCTGTATCACAGTTATTAAGCAAAACGCGCACAATTTCTTTATATGCTGATAGGGTTTTGTGATAGGCGAAAAACGCCGGATTCACTTTAACTTGCGCAGGGTTGTTAGGGTTTCTCCGGTACAGCTCAACGCCGCGTAAATCTTCGAGGATTGATTCAAGCCGCACCATTTCTTCAAATATTACCGTTAATTTCGGGTCAGAAGATGTTTTTTTCAATTCTTCAAGCCGTTGCTTCTGCTTGTCTATCATCGTATTTAGCTCCTTTTGACATATTGCATGCTCTACACATCAACTGCACATTATTCCATAAATGCGCGCCGCCTTTTGAAAGCGGTTTAATATGGTCTATTGTGGGATAATCGTCTGTTAAAGGACTATCACCAAATTTAAGAGATTTTCCGCAACATACACACTTGCCGCCAAATTTCTCGTAGACATTTTCTAATGTTACCGATACATCAAATTCACCCCGCTCGCGCGCGTTTTTAAGCTTTTTACGTCTTTCCAATCTTGCCGCAGCTTTTCTGCACTTATCAGAACAAAACCGTGCTTTCGGGTGATTGCTTTCAAAGCTCGTTCCGCAACATTCGCAAATGTAGGGTTTTATTTCAATATATTCCGGATTGTATTTACCTTTACCGCGTTTATTTCGGTTTCTACACGTATTGCAACAGAATGTTTTATTAATTCTTTCGGTTTTAAACTCTTTATCACAAATAGGGCATATTCTTGTAAATTCTTTTTGTATTGCTATTTCTATCGGCACTCCTTGCTGCAAGCGCGCCCATATCTTCTTGCTATCTACGCCACATAGTTTAGATAATTCGGGTAAATGGTATTTTTTACCTTGATATTCATAAGTTTTTCGCGGTATCGGTTCGGGTTTACCGTAGTCAACACACATACACTTGCATTTTACGTGTTCTATTAAAACAGCTTGATTGCGTT
>JAFOBC010000298.1 GCA_017382015.1 Clostridia bacterium | reverse complement strand
TAGCTTTAGTCGCTGTTGCGGCGCTTGGCAGCTCGCTTATCATATCTTCTCTGCTTTCGGTTATCCGAAACATAAAAACACGCAGGCTTCTGGAGACGAGCATAATATTGCGAGTGGTCAAATGGCTTTTCTGCTTTGGTTTTAAAGTGATTAAGTGGGTTTTCAGTTTAATGCTCAAGTTAATTAAGTGGATATGTAAAGCTGTTAAATTATTCTTCTCAGCTCTTTTCAGGCTGTTGAGCAAAAAAACAGGTGTGCTGCTGATTGCCGCTTTGCTCATATATACTGCTGTTACGGGCTTTTTGTGTGCCGGTGCATTGTTTGATTCGCTTTGGGGTGTTTGGCTTATTTTGTGCGTGCTTGTATTTGTCGGTGTATGTTTTATTATTGCATTGGTTTCAAAGGATTTTGATGCAATCAGAAAAGGTGCCGCTCAGGTGCGTGGCGGAAACGTAACCCATAAAATCAGCGGTATAAAATTCAGCAATATGAGAGAATTGTCCTCAGATATCAATGATATTGCTCAAGGTCTTGATGAGGCAGTAGGCGCCAAGGTGACCGCTGAAAGGTTATAGTCTGAGCTTATCACAAATGTTTCACACGATTTGAAAACACCTATAACCTCGATTATCAGTTACACTCAGCTTCTCACAGACGTTGACGGATTGCCCGAGGAAGCTAAAGACTATGTGTCAATAATCGCAAAAAAGAGCGACAGGCTCAAAAAACTTACGCAGGATTTATTTGATATCTCCAAGGCACAGAGCGGTAACGATAAGGCCGTTATGGAAAAGCTTGATGTTGCGCTGCTTATTAATCAGGCGTTGGGTGAACACGATAATGAGATTCAGCGTTCAGGTCTGCCGTTTTGTGTGGATACTCCTAAGGATTTATATATCTGTGCCGACGGTCGCAAGA
The DNA here is from genome assembly GCA_017382015.1 of Clostridia bacterium. Classification (GTDB taxonomy): domain Bacteria; phylum Bacillota; class Clostridia; order Oscillospirales; family Acutalibacteraceae; genus UBA8612. Next base: position 11,338 of record JAFOBC010000298.1, on the reverse strand, counting down.
TGTCGCGAGTGATGAGCAATCTCATTAATAATATCCTGAAATACACTATGATAAACACGCGTGTGTTTATCTCAGCGTTCGAAAAAGACGGTAATATTGAAATTGAGTTCAAAAACATATCGGCATATCCGTTGGATTTTGATGCTAAGGAAATAACACAAAGGTTTGTCCGCGGCGACGAATCCAGAACTGCGGAGGGCAACGGTCTCGGGCTTGCGATTGCAAAAAGTTATATCGAATTATGCGGCGGTGTTTTTGATGTTGTGACCGATGGCGATATGTTCAAGGCGATTATTAAATTTAAAAAGCATATTTAACCTTGCACATAGGAAAAATAGGTGAGTGCCGCACTCAGATTATTTTCATAATGTATTGACATTTAGGCGTTAATGATACATAATATCTAAGATATATTTTAATAGGAGTGTGTAAAATTATGCCATTAGTAAATGCTAAAGAAATGCTTACAAAAGCAAAGGCCGGTCACTATGCAGTCGGTCAGTTCAATATCAATAACCTTGAGTGGACAAAGGCTATCCTTCTCACTGCACAGGAGATGAATTCTCCCGTTATCCTCGGTGTTTCTGAGGGTGCAGGTAAGTATATGTGCGGTTACAATACTGTTGTCGGTATGGTTAACGGTATGCTCGAAACTCTCAATATCACAGTTCCCGTTGCTCTTCACCTTGACCACGGCTCATACGAGGGTGCAAAGGCTTGCATCGAGGCTGGTTTCAGCTCAATCATGTTCGACGGTTCTCACTACTCAATCGAAGAGAATATCGAGAAGACAAAAGAGCTTGTTGCTATCTGTGAAGAAAAAGGTCTTTCAATTGAGGCTGAGGTTGGCTCAATCGGCGGCGAGGAAGACGGTGTTGTCGGCGCAGGCGAGTGTGCAGACCCCAACGAGTGCAAGATGATTGCTGACCTTGGCGTTACAATGCTTGCAGCAGGTATCGGTAACATCCACGGCAAGTATCCCGAAAACTGGGCAGGTCTTTCATTCGAGACTCTTGCAGCAGTTCAGGAGAAGACAGGCACAATGCCTCTCGTTCTTCACGGCGGCACAGGTATCCCTGCCGATATGATTCAGAAGGCTATCTCTCTCGGCGTTTCCAAGATCAATGTTAACACAGAGTGCCAGCTTGCATTCCAGGAAGCAACAAGAAAGTATATCGAAGCAGGCAAAGACCTTGAAGGTAAGGGCTTCGATCCCAGAAAGCTTCTTGCTCCCGGTGTAGAGGCAATCAAGGCTACCGTTAAAGAGAAGATTGAGCTCTTCGGCTCAGCAAACAAGGCATAAGCCAAGCTGTCTGTACGGTAATAATCAATCTGCAAAAGCGGTCATTTTTTGACCGCTTTTCTTTTTCTGAGTGCTATAATAATTTTGTGAGAGTTCGATATGGAGTTCAATGAAAAAATACAGGAGTTAAGAAAACAAAAAGGCTTGACACAGGAAGAGCTTGCCGAGCTGCTGTTTGTGTCAAGAACTGCGGTTTCCAAGTGGGAATCCGGCAGGGGATACCCGAATATAGAGTCGCTCAAAGCACTTGCAAAGTTTTTTGGCGTAACGGTTGATGAGTTGCTTTCGGGTGAAGAGCTTCTGACTATTGCACAGCAGGATAACGCTCAGAATAAAAAGCGTATTTGTGACCTGGTTTTCGGCTTGCTCGATTTGAGTGTCGCGATGTTTTTCTTATTGCCGATATTCGGTCGTCAAGCGCACGGATCAGTTGAGGCAGTCTCGCTTTCAGCGTTGGCGGAAAGCTTATCGTGGCTTAAAGTTTTGTATCTCGTTGTTGTGGGTGTAATTGTTCTTGTAGGTGTGCTGCTGCTTACTCTGCAAAACTCTCAGCATAAATTATGGGTAAAAAACAAAATCTGTATATCGCTTGCAATGAATACTGTCGGCATACTTCTTTTTATTGTCAGCCAGCAGCCATATGCGGCGGCGCTTTTGTTTATTTTTTCAATAATTAAAGTGATATTGCTGTTAAAAAAGCAATGATACGAAAGGTGTCACGTCTGTGACACCTTTTTTCTTGTATGCTTTGCGGTGCTTTTGTATGCTGTATTCAGGCAAATGCCGAATATTGATACGAAAGAGGTTATCTTAATGAAAAACAGAATACGAAAAAGCTTTATGTCTGCGTCTTGGTCGTTCGTTGCTTTTGTTTTGTGGACGGTTGCTGTAAGCCGGGTTGATCTCAGAGCAATAGGGCCGCAAAATTCATCAGTCGGTTTCGCGACGGTTAACGGATTTTTTCACAGCCTTACGGGTGTGCATTTCCTGCTTTATAATATCACCGATTGGTTAGGGTTGGTGCCGATTTTTGTGATGGTCGGTTTTGCTGTGCTCGGTCTTGCGCAGTGGATTAAGCGCAGGCAACTCAGAAATGTTGACGTAAGCTTATTTGTGCTTGGCGGTTTTTATATCGTTGTTGCGGCGGCTTATTTGTTTTTTGAGAACGTCGTTATCAATTACCGCCCGGTTTTGATTGAGGGTATCCTTGAAGCATCGTATCCTTCATCAACAACGTTATTGGTTATGTGTGTTATGCCTACTGCGCTTATGCAGCTCAAATCGCGCGTTACAAGCGGTCGGCTCAGATGCTTGCTTTCTGCCTTAATCATTGCTTTTACTATATTTATGGTGGTTATAAGGCTTATTAGCGGTGTGCATTGGCTCAGTGATATTGTCGGTGGTATACTGCTCAGCGCAGGTCTTGTGTCTGCTTATCATACCGCTGTTCTTTTAACATAAAAATAAAAACAAGCCGCCCACGGGCGGCTTGTTTTTATATGAGTATATAAGTTTCATTTGCCTTGGTTTCAAAAGCGACTGTATTACCGTCTGCCTTGAAATTCACCTTGCTGTTGTCTGACTTTCTGATAACGGATCTGATGCCTTCACATTCAACGGTGCACGTTCTGCCCTGAAGGCTCTTTACCTCGAGTGAAATTACCGTTGTGTCCTTCAGCTCTGAGCTTACAAGAAATGCTCCGTCTGCACGCAGGTTTTCGAATGCTGCGTTGCTGTTTTTGTCCCAGCAGGGGAAGAGGCGGATAATGCCCTCATAGCTTTGCATAAGCATTTCGTTTATTGTTGCAGGGACTGTCGTCAGGTGCTCGATTCCGCCGCCGTGGTGGCGGAAAAGTCTGTTAGGCAATGCGAATTCTTTAATGTTCTGCTTGATGCCTTCGATTATAAACTGCGGGTCGACACCTATTCTTGCACCTGCAGGCAGGTATGAGTTGGAGCCGTTGTCGTCAAGGCGTCTGTCATTGATAAAGTATGTGTTTCTTGCAATCTTCAGCAGCTTTTCGCCTGAAGAGAAGCCTATCTGCGAGGCAGGGTAGATGTGCTGCAGTCCTACCGTGTTGTCATCTCTCCAGCGTATGCCGCGCTTGGAATATTTGAAGCATTTTTTGCCGTGCTTGATAAACGTCGGGAAATCGCTTAAATTATCGCTGATTTCTTTCCATACGGCGAGTTTATCGGTCTGGGGGTCTAATTCCTTAGCCATATCGCAAACGCCTTTAAACAGCAGTTTCACAAGTCCTAATGAATTAATTGCGTTTATTGCTTCAATTTGTCCCTTGTGTGTGATGTATCTGAACTTCTCACCGCGGTAGTAGGGGATTTCGTGTGCGGCATCGTTTTTGATTATGTATTTGCCGTTTTTCTTTACAAGGTAATCCTCCCAGAATGCGGCAACGTTTACAACAAAATCGTAGTAGTTTTCGCGTGCGTATTCTTTATCGTAGGTGGAGTACCAGTGCATTATCGGAATAAGTGCCGCATATGCCGCATGGCTTTTCTGACCAAGGAAGAGTATGCCGTGCTCTTTGCAGTTGGCCTGACTGTACAAGTCAAGAGCCTTGGGGCCGAAGCTGACAGGGAATGCATAGCCGCCGCAACCGAAGAGCTTTGCGAATTTTGCAGCGTTTTCAGCCATATCGTTAATCGGTGCCATATAGCCGTCAAAAAGCTCCGGATGGTTAGCGGTGAATATGCAGTAGTACGGAGCTTCATAGTTGTAGTTCATATGATAATCTCCCGCCCAGGGGAAGAAGTCATCGGTTATGAAATTGCCGAAAAGTCCGGGTGGAAACTCTTTGTTGCCCATACAGCCTGCAAGGTGGTAGAGGCTTGAGTTGTAAAATTTTTCAATCTCCTTATCTTCAAGTGTTACCTTGGAAGCAGAGAAGAATTTTTTCCACTTTTCTTCGGTGCGTGTTTTGTTTTGGCTGTAATCGCAATCGCTTACCATTTCAGCAGCTTTTTTGCTGTGGTTTTCATCATCAAAATTTGTTACGACCGCAACGCAGTAGCGCGCTGTTTTTTTGCCTTCTGCAGCAGAGGATTCAATCTCTTTACAGCATACGCTGACTGCCGAATCCATGCAGACGGTTTCGCCCTCGAATTTACGCGTGTGGTAACTTATGCCGTCCTGTACAAACTCTGTGTTTATTGAGTCACAGGTATTGGGCATCTCAAAGCTTACACACGGGAATTTATCGCTGTCCGGTGCGGTTATTTCCATAAAAATACGGTTTTCGGGTGCAACAAAAAACTCAATTTCAGTATCGCAGAATCTGCATTCGAGCAGACCTTTGTCAAAATACTGCTCTATGTTGTAATCGGATAAATCTACGTTTTTTATAACAATGCTGCCTACGGTTTTAATACCGCCGCTTTTGTGAGCGCCGGTTTCAAATTTCCAGAAATCGCATTTTGAAACGTGCAATATAAGATCTTTGTCATCGTTGTCAAATACAATTCCCAGGTCGCCGTTGCCGCACATTGCACCGGCGGGTATTTTGTAAACTACCTTGCTCTCCGATACGTTTATCGGTTTAGCGGTTATTTCGTTAAAATATGTGTTCATTTTTATCACCAACCTGAAAGATATTATAAACTATTTTTATGTATAGTCAAGGATTTGCGACTAAAACGATATGCTTATTCAGGTTGCTTTGTATGCTTCTGGTGTGATATAATGTAAATGATAATTTTTTCAATGGTAAATATTGCAGATGAGGTTATTATGAGTGTTAAACTTTTCTTTCAAGCGCTGATTAAATATCTTGTCGGTGTTGTTCTGGTCGGATTGCTGCTCTTTCTGCCTGCAGGCACTTTGAATTATTTTAACGGTTGGCTGTTTATGGCTGTGCTGTTTGTTCCGATTTTTATTGCAGGAATTGTTATGATGGTTAAAAATCCCGAACTTCTTAAAAATCGTCTTGAATCAAAGGAGAAGCAAAAGGACCAAAGCGTTGTCGTGAAACTGAGCGGTCTTATGTTTATGATTGGTTTTATTTTGCCGGGGCTTGGAGTTCGTTTTGGTTGGTATGTGTTACCTGAATTTGTTACAGTAATCGGTGCGGCAGTTTTTTTGGTTTCCTATCTGCTGTATGCAGAAGTTATGCGTGAAAACGCATATCTCAGCCGAACGGTAAAGGTTGAGCAAAATCAAAAGGTAGTTGACACAGGACTCTACGGTGTGGTAAGGCACCCTATGTATCTGGCAACTGTGATTATGTTTTTATCAATGCCGATAGTTCTCGGTTCGGTTTATTCCTTTGTTGTTTTTCTGGTCTATCCTTTTTTAATTGCAGTAAGGATTAAAGGTGAAGAAAAGCTGCTTGAAAACGAACTGGATGGCTACAAAGAGTATAAGCATAAGGTAAAGTACAGGCTTTTTCCGTTTATATGGTAAGTAATAATGTGTTTTTTCTCCCCAAAATGAGGTGATGTTAATATGAAAGCAAAAATTATTGTGCTTGCAGGTCAGTCAAATGCCGTCGGTGTAGCTCATGTCAGATATCTGCCGAAGCATTTCAGCGCCGAGCGACTTGCAAGGTTTGAAAACGGATATGATGATATACTCATAAATTACTATTCTCACGATAAAAAGAGCGGTGGTTTTGTCAAAACAGCCTACGGCTGCACAGAGATTTCAAAGGATACTGTAGGCCCTGAGGTGGGAATTGCTGATTCGCTATCGTTGCGTTATCCTGATGAAAAGCTGTTTATCGTCAAATGTGCATTCGGCGGTACTGATATCGCTCGCGATTGGGCTTCGCCGTCTCGCACAGAAGTTTACGATTCGCTTTCTTTTGGTGATGGCGATAGTGAAAACGAGCATTACCGTAAGGCCGGATGGTGCTATAATGAGCTTGTTAAGCTTATGGGTGAAAGTATCTATATCCTTAAGAAAAAGGGTTATGCACCCGAAATTCGTGCGTTTTGCTGGATGCAGGGCGAAAGCGATGCAATGGATAAGCAAAAGGTTACAACGTATACAGAACGCTACAAAATGCTGCTCAGTGATTTTGAATCGGTTTTCGATGAATATATGAGCGGCTGTGTGTTTATTGATGCTGCAATTTCAGAACAATGGACGTATTATAAAGAGCTGAACACTCAAAAACTCGAATATGCCGCCAACACTCCTGACAGCTTTTTCATCGATACAATTGCTCACGGGCTTGTTACAACAAATGAGCCTGAAGGTGAAGTTGATTTTGCGCACTACGATTCTGATTGCATTATAAAACTCGGCGAGCTTTTTGCAGAAAAAATTCAACTTTGATATAGTGGAGGATTGCTATGAGTAACGAGCTTAAACGTACTTATGTACCCTTTAAGGATTGGAAAGAAAAATCAAAACAGATTGAATATACAGCCGGAACACCGCTTCTCTCACCGCAGGGTAAGCTTCTTGTCAGAGGATGGGCGAGAAAAAACTATTTTGAATATAACCGTGATTACGTCAAAAGGGTAATAACTACACGTAAAGAGTGGGATTTTTATACCATCTTTGATGATGAGATGCAGATTCTTCTCAGTTTTGCTAATATAGGTATTGGCGGTTACGCTTCCGCAAGGCTCGTCAATCTGAAAACCGGCGAAACAATTTGTGATGCTGTTGCATATTTTGCGGGCTCAAACAAGCACGTTTCTCACTCTGTTCCCGATGCGCCAAGCAGATTCAAGGATAAAATCGGCAAAACTGAATTTGACTTTCATACAAAAGAAACCGAGCGCACATTGAGCTTCAGAGGTTTTTATAAAGATAAGCCGGTTGAAGTTAACGCTGTGATGGATATTCCGCAGGGGCTGGAAAGTCTTACTACGGTATTTCCTTTCCACGGTGATGATACCAAGTTTTTTATGACAACCAAGCAGGTGTGTATGCCTTGCGAGGGTACTTTTAAATACGGTGATTACGAATACCGCTTTACTAAAGACAAAGCATTTTGCTCGCTTGATTGGGGCAGGGTAAATACGCCGCATAAGCTCGTGTGGTATTGGGGCACAGGCAGTCAGTATGTCTATGACAGCGAGGGTAAAAAGCACCTTTTCGGTTTTGAAATCACCTGGGCAATAGGTGATGAAAGCTACGCTACGGAAACCTGTCTTTTCTATGATGGCAAAATTCATAAAATTGGTGCTGTTGACGTTGAGAAATTCCCGAAGGACAGATATATGGAGCCTTGGAAATTCATCTCAGAGGACGGCAGATTCAATATGACAATGATGCCGACACTTGATAACCACAGCGATGTCGACATAAAAATAGGCAGTATGAAATGTCATCAGATATATGGTGTGTGGAATGGCGACGTAACGCTTGATGACGGTACAAAGCTGGAAATCAAAGACCTGTTTACGTTCTGCGAATATGTAGAAAACAGTTGGTAAAAATAAAAACCGTGTCTTAAAAAAGACACGGTTTTTATTTGTCAGAATGCCATAAGCACGGATGCTGCAAATGATATGGCCGCTGATATGTAATCTGTTTTGCTCAGCTTTTCTTTTCTTACTGCGCTTATTATCGTTGAGAATACCATAACGCCGCCCGTTACAAGCGGATACTGTACGGAAGCGGGCAGGTTTATGAGGGAGATGAGCAAAAACCAATTGCCGAGTCCGTTGAAAATTCCGTAACCTGAAGCGTAAAGCAGACTTTTGCCCTTGATGAGAGAAATTTTCTTTTGCTGAATAAGCAGCCATACAGCGCTTATGATAATGCCTGCCAGAGATGAGAGGAACATAAAGCCTGTGCTGTCTGTATGTTCAAAAGGTGATGATTGGTGGATTTTGGAGATTACGCCAACACCGCCATTAAGTATGAAAACAGCCATATAGTAAAGAAAGGCTTTTTTGCTCTGCTTGCAGCCTTTTATGTTCAGCAGCACCGAAACAATTATCAGTGCACAGCATACAACCTTGAATACGGTCAGCTTTTCGTCATAAAATCCTACACCGAGCAAAAATGGCAGCAGCATACCGCCGAGCATTGAAAAAACGGAGTATACCGAGAGGTTTGCAACTGCAAAGGCTTTCATACTGAAATAGGTCATCAGTATGCATGCTACAGCGTATACCGCCGAAAGAGCAACGCTGAACGGTGTGATTGTTATCTTGAATCCGCTTATCAGCAGCATCATAATAACTATAACCGCATTTTTGTAAAGCGTAAATTCGAGTGCTGAGCCAAGTCCGCTACCTCTTACTTTTTCAAATTTCTGGTTGAACAGAAATTGCAGCGCAAACAGTATTGTTGCCGAAAACACAAGTGCATAATCAAAAAACATAATTCACCAAATCTTTAAGTCTTAAATTTACAGCATACAGTTTAACAAAATTAACTCGTTTATACAATATCTTTTAAGAGTTTTCTTGAAATTTAACTGAGTTTAATGTACAATACATAAATAATTATTAAATTTTGGGAGGTAAATATTTTGAAAAGAAGTTATAAGTTTATTGCTTTTATTCTGAGCATAGTTCTTACGTTTGGTTTTATGCTCAACTCTTTTGCCGCAATTGATATAACTACGGCAGATGCTATCCGATTCGATAAAAACGGCAACCTTCGTGTTATGCACGTAACGGATAATCATCTCGGCACCGATAACGTTGCAGAAACGGTATGGCTTATCGGTGAAGCTTGTGACCGCGAGCAACCCGATATAGTTGTTATCACGGGTGATAATGTCGATAATACGGGCGATAAAGAAACTACAAAGTACCTTATTGATGAGCTTATGGATGTATTTGAAGCAAGAGATATTCCCGTTGCGGTTACGTTCGGTAACCATGATTCAGAAAATGAAAACGGCTTCACAAGAGAAGAACTTATGGCTTACTACAACACATTCTCTTGTTCTGTTTCGGTTGATGATGGTGTTGCGCTTCCGGGTTGCGGTACATACAACGTTCCTGTCCTTGCATCCGACAGCAATAAGGTTAAGTTTAACCTTTGGGTATTTGATTCCGGTGATTATGATGAGGAGGGTCACTATGCCAGCGTGCTTGAAGAGCAGGTTAATTGGTATAAAGCAAAGTCAGCTCTTCTTGCCGTACAAAATGGCGGCGAACCTGTTTACTCGCTTGTATTCCAGCACATAATTGTCGGTGAGATTTATGATGCGCTCAAGAAAGCTGACGGTAAGCCGATTTTCTCTTTTGAGCATCTCTATAACGATGGCGAATATTATATGTTTGATGAGTCGGCTGTAAACTACGGTACGCTCAACGAAACACCTTGTCCCGGTTATCTCAACCACGGTCAGTTTGATGCAATGGTTGGCAGGGGAGACGTTCTTGCAATGTTTACGGGTCACGATCACACCAATGCATTCGGTGTAAGATATAAGGGTATTGATATCGTCAATTCTCTGAGCACACGCTATAACGGCGACGCTTTCTCGACACAGTACGGCTACAGAATTATCGATGTTAAAGAAAGTGATACATCTACTTATTCAACAAGAGTTGTTCATTGGTATGAAATGTTTGAGCTTGGTGATGTTTTTGCGGTCAGCTCAAGGGGTGACGGTTTCGGTACAAGCCTTGTTGCAAAGGTGCTTTTCCTTGGCTTCCTTGAGGAAACATTTGAAATCCGTCTGGGGCGCGGCTTTGCTCAGCTCTTCAGCGGCAGACAGATAAGCTACGCTGACTGATAACTAAAAAAATTAAGTGCTCTGCGGTTTTACGGCTGCAGAGCACTTTTGGTTTATAATACAGATTGTAGCATTTCGGATTTGAGCACAAGCATAAATCCTGTAAGAATTGCGAGAAACGCAAAGTTGAACGCAGAGAAAATACCGACATAATACAGCGTTTTGCCGGGGTTGTGCTTTGTGTATTCACGGAATGTGATGAGGCTGGCGAGTGAAGAAATGAGTGTGCCTACACCGCCTATATTTACACCTGCGAGCAGATCTGTGTAGTTTTCCGTAAACTGTGAAAGCAGTATCGCAGAGGGGACATTGCTGATAAACTGGCAGGAAGCAATGCTGACAAGGAGCGTGTTTTTGTTGAGAAGATATGAGAACAGCTCTCTGACAGCGTCTATACGCGCCATATTGCCGGCAAATATAAAGAAGAAAACAAATGTAAACAGCAGACCGTAGTCGACCGATTTCAGCGCTTTTTTATCAACTGCAAAAAGTACTGCAGGTATAATTATGAGACCAATCCAATAGGGGATTCCTCTGAATACTATCGCAATGGACAGCGCGAACAGCACTAAATAAAGCGCTGTGCGTTTGGGTTCAAGGCTGATTTTTTCATCGCTCAGGCTTAATGGCTCTGATTTTACGAATATGAGGCAGCAAACGGTTATAATCGCAATCGCTACTATAAACGGCGGTGCCATAATAGCCATAAATTCAAGGTTGGGTATTTCAAACCTTGTATAGAGGTAGAGGTTTTGCGGGTTTCCGAAAGGGGTGAGCATACCGCCGAGGTTTGCCGCAATGTTTTGCATAATGAATGTGAAAGCCATATATTTCTGCTTTCCGGTTGAACTGAGCACCAGATAACCGAGCGGCAAAAATGTTAGCAATGCCATATCATTTGCAATAAGCATCGAACCGATAAACGTTATGTAAACCAGTGCAAGTACGCTTGCTTTGGCCGTTTTAAAAACCTGAACCACCTTGCGTGCGAGCATATAGAAAAAGTTGATGTTTTTCAGCGCACAAACTACTGCAAGTACACAGAACAGACAAGTAAGAGTTTTGAAATCAAAATAGCCCAGATACTGCGCATCTATAGGTATAAGTATGCTTGTCACAAGTGCTGCCACAAAAGCGATACACATAACCGCATTTGTTTTGACGAACGATACCGCTGCCGATTCAAGCTTTTGAGCGGCATAAGTTATGCGGCTCAGTACGGCTTTTCTGTTTTTTAGTACGATGCCTACAGCTTGCTGTACACTCATTCTTTAACCTCACTTTTCTTTTTTCTTAAATTTGCAAAAAATTCTTTCAAAAGATTACTACATTCATCTGCTCTTATCCCAGTCTCCACCTC
>JAFOBC010000297.1 GCA_017382015.1 Clostridia bacterium | reverse complement strand
GCTCTTCCGATCTCTCGGGAACTCCCCCATATTCAATTGGCTCGGATGGAGCCGGTAGACGGACTCGTTTAATCAAGGTGCGGCTCGGTCTAGCCCTCGCCGGCAACGCTCATCCGCGTTGCAATTGAATCTTCGAGTCCGCCTGTAGGCGGCTGTAAAATTGGCACGCCAGAAGGGACTCGAACCCCTGGCCTACTGCTTAGAAGGCAGTTGCTCTATCCAGCTGAGCTAAAAGCGCATATTAACTTAAAAATGCTGGAGCGGGTGATGGGAATCGAACCCACACGACCAGCTTGGAAGGCTGGGATTCTACCATTGAACTACACCCGCGAACGTGACAACCTTGTTACCGCAAAATTGACAACGGCAATATTCTAGCAAATTAAGCAACGGTTGTCAATACAATTTTTTAATATTTTATACCTATTTTCAGTTTTCAAAGTCAACAACGCATCTGTCGGTGATAACTGAGTGCACAAATTTCTTAACTTTGAGGTGTTCGGGGTGCACCTGATAGCCCTCAAGAGCCTCTTTACTTTCAAACGTGCTGTAGAGAGCGAGGTCGTAACCGTTGGGGTTAAAGTTGAATCCTACCTGAGCGCTGAGCAGTCCGTCAACCTTGCCGACAAGCGCGGTGAGTATTTCTCTCATATGCTCCATATTTTCCTGCTTCTTTTCGTCGTTTCTTACGTTCCAGAATACGATGTGTGTAACCATTGATGTTTCCTCCTTGTTTTATACTGACTCTATTTAATCACATTTAGTCAAATTAAACAAGCGTTTGACGATATTTTCTACATTAAAGTTACAGCAAAAAGGTGACTTTTAATAATATTTGTATTATAATTAATATGTCTAACCATATTTACTACTGTTTTTATATAACTTATCAGGAGGTGTAATTGATGAAAGTCGCGAGAAAATTTCTGCTTGCAGCTGTCTGTGTCGTGCTGGCTGCGCTGTGCTTTGTTTCTTCTGTTCCGAAGTCTCAGGCAGCAGGTATTATGCGTATGGTTATCGATGGCATAACCTACTATAAGGAATATACCGACCTTGGTACTCTTGCGCTTTCTCATTGGCATTACGATGCCTCGGAGGATGTGCTTACGCTTGAAAATTTCGGCACAACAATCAATCCGAAATCTGAGCTTTTTGTTTATCCCTACAGCGGTAATCTTACCATCAATCTGAAGGGTGATAACTATATCTACGCTTCAGCCAAGAATGCGATGGTTATAATAGGTAACGTTAAATTTACGGGCGACGGTTCGCTTACTCTTGTTTGTGATAATACCTATGCCATTAACACCGACTATAAAGTTACCATTACAGATAACGTTTCGCTCAATATAAACGCTCTTGCGGGTATTATGGCAATCAAGGGTATTGATATCAGCACAACGGGCAACGTCAATATTCACACATCCACAAGGTGTATGTATACCTTTGGCGATCTTAATATCACATCCGGACGAGTCAGGATGACAGGCAGCGACGGTGTTTATTCTTCTGAGGGTAATGTTTATCTCAGCGGCGGTGATACCGACGTTGAGGTTAAGTCTACTTCAATGGCGTTTGCTCTGTATGGTGAAGATTCCTTTGTTGAGTGGAGCGCCAACGGCAGTGTAGGCGGCGGTAAAACGTCTCCCGGTTCAAAAATCACCGAGTATTCGGGTGAAAAGTATTTCCGTGCAACCTTTTCCGGTGTACCTCAGCTTAATCCGCCCCGTAAAATTTACTGGGACGATACGGTGATAGATGATTCGGGTATGACAAATCCTGTCGCAAGATGGAGCGCGGTAGGTAATGCAACGGGTTACCTGGTTAATCTTTATTACTTTAATGAGATAGGCTATGAGCTCAAGGAGAGCTTTACCGTTACCGATGCGCTCAGTTGTAATTTCGGCGGACATTTCACTTCTTACGGCAAATACTACTTCACGGTTCAGGCTTTAGGTGACGGCACCAATTTTGTAACCAGCGGAGAGTCGCCGAAGTCAACTGAATTTTATATGTTTACCGGTGATATTGTAAGCCGATTCTATGTTACTTTGCCGGAGTCGGATTATTTCAAGGTTATTCCCGAAAGCGGCAGTACGGTCGTTTATTACGGCGAGGATTACTCGTTTACGGTTGAAGTTGACCCTGCATATACCCAGTCTGAGATTTTAGTCTGGGCGAATAAGGCAAGAGTTGCGCTGAGAGGCGGCAAATATACCGTAAATAACGTAACGGAGAATATTACAATCACTATCGGTCAGCTTTCGCTTAACACGTATACGGTCAATCTGCCCGAGAGCGAAGCGTATACAATCTATCCCTTGCCTGAGTATTCAACCGAGGTTGAATACGGCGGCAGCTTTGCTTTCTCTGTTGAGCTTTCAGATATCTATATGAATTCAAATATCACCGTATACTCAAACGGTAAAAAGCTCAACGCAAAGTACGGTATTATTTACACAATCAGCGATATTACGGAGGATCAGACGGTTGAAATAACGGGTCTTGTCAGAGAAAATTATGACGTTACTTTCCGCAATGTCGACGGTACGGTCATTTTAACTCAGACTGTAGATCATGGCTACAGTGCATATGCTCCGTCCGATCCCGTGCCGCCCGAGGGTATGACCTTTGTCGGTTGGACGGATAAGAACGGTAAAAAGTTTGATTTTTCGACTAAAATCAACGAGCATACAGACGTATATGCAAGGTTTGAGATTGCTAAAGACAGCAGCGGATATTATCTTATTTCAAACCTCAGCGAGCTTATTTGGTTCAGAGATGAGGTCAATTTCGGCAATACCGCAATAAACGGTAGGCTGACTGCTGATATCGAGATGAATGACGGTAAGTATGCTGTTGTAGGCGGTAAGGTTTCTTTCTTCAGCAATGCTGAAAACTGGGTGCCTATCGGCGG
>JAFOBC010000296.1 GCA_017382015.1 Clostridia bacterium | reverse complement strand
GCATATGATTAGCAATTTTATTGGTGGATTTGTAAGCGTATTAATGTTGGATTTGATTGATTATAATTCCTTAATGGAAATTACAGAAGCTATGAAGCCGGACGTGGTGATGGCATTTTTGAAGGATCATGCAGTTGGTTTGTTAGTATTTATGCTGTATTCTATGGTGCTTATGTCAATCGTGGTATTTGGCGTTGTTATGTTCTTTGTAAATAAGCGTAAATTCAAGCTTGAAGCGGGAGAAGTTACAATAGAAAAAGGACAGCGTTTCAAAACAGTGATTCTTAATGTGGGAATGATTCTGTTTTGTGTATTCTGGCTTGTAATGATTGTTTTACAGCTTTTTGGAATTTATTACCTTGTACTGAGTTTGGTTGTAAACGCCGAGGTGTTCAGTTTCGGACTCATAATCGGCGGCGTTCCTGTCGGAACGGTTGCAATTGCTCTGATAGGTATAGGTTTCGTTATGAGTTTCGTATTTTCTAACTATGAGGGAAGCATCATTAAATCCATAATTGCAAGTCTTACCAATATTGTTTCGGTTTTGCTTGGTGTGGTTAATGTGTTCTCAGATATAGTTTCTTATATACGACTCTGGGCAGTTGGTCTTGCCGGTGCAGCGATATCTGCAACTGTAAATGAGCTTGCAGGGCCGTTACTCGGCAACTTTATGTTTATGGTATTTGCAATTATTCTTTTAGTGTTTGGTCATGGACTGAATATGATATTGAATATTCTTTCCGTTATTGTTCACGGTATCAGACTGAATACTTTGGAATTCTCCTCACATTTGGATATGTCGTGGAGCGGTCATAAATTTAAACCTTTCAAAGAATAACTTGATTATAAAGGAGAATCATTATGAATTTAGGATTACTTGGAACAGCATTGGCAATGGGTATTGCCGCAATCGGTTCGGCTATCGGTATCGGTATCGCAGGTCAGGCTTCGATCGGAGCCTGGAAAAAGTGTTACATGAGCAATAAGGCCGCACCGTTCATTCTTACGGTTTTTGCCGGTGCTCCGCTTACTCAGACTATTTACGGCTTTCTTCTTATGCAGCAGATGAAAGCATCTACTGCAGACCCTGCATTCTTAATCGGTCTTGGTATTGCTTCCGCTCTTGCTATGGCGGTTTCTGCGGTTTTTCAGGGCAAAGCCGGTGCTGCAGGCGCAGATGCTTTAGCCGAAACAGGCAAAGGTTTTTCACAGTACATTACCGTTGTCGGTCTTTGTGAAACGGTTGCTTTGTTCGCACTTGTTTTCAGCATGGTAGCTTTAGGTTAAGTGTATTAAGCTGCAACATCATTTTATTGTCTAAAATTAAAACGGTGCAACCTTGTCTTGAGGTTGCACCGTTTTGTTAATTGCAGATACATTTATTATTATTCTTCTTCAAATGATTCTTTCCCCAATGAGCATACGGGACATACCCAGTCTTCCGGCACGTTTTCCCAGGATGTACCTGCAGCTACTCCGTTTTGAGGGTCTCCGATTTCAGGGTCGTATACATATCCGCAAGGACAAACATATTTTTTCATGCAATTACACCTCCCGTATTAATTGTATCCGCTTGTTAAACGAACTATTCATTTACATTTTATTTAAATGTGCTATAATAATACGAGATTGATGCGGAGGGTGTATGATGAAGATTATTGCTAGTGATTATGACGGTACTCTCAATCATGGCGGCTTTGACGATGCAAAGCTTAACGCTATTGACAGGTGGAGAAAAGCCGGCAATATTTTTGCTCTTATAAGCGGCAGAAGTCCGTCAGATTTATTGAGATTGTACCGTGAAAAAGAATTCGGTTGTGATTATCTGGTTGCAGATAACGGCGCTGTTATTCTTACAACAGACGGTGAAGTTGTGTCGCAGTCTTCTTGTGACGGTTCGCTTGCAGTTCCGCTTATTAATCTTATTTTTGATTGCGGTTGCGGTTGGGCATACGTTCAGACTCAGTCAGATTTCAGCGTGTTTTTAAATTCTGATGATTTTGAAAAAGATAACGATTATACTTTGTCTGATATGCCTGAAGTGCTTTATTTTAATCAGATCAATACCAGGCTTGCCGATTTTGAAACAGCGGCACAGGTAACTGTTAAAATTGCAGAAACTTTTAAAGGTCAGCTTAATCCTTTACAGAACGGAATATGCATAGATATTGTGAGGCACGATATTAACAAGGCAAAGGGAATTTATGCCCTTATGGATATAATTGGTGTCAAATATGATGATGTTATTGCGGTTGGTGATAATGTTAACGATCGCGATATGATAGCAGAGTTCAAGTCATATGCAATGGAAAACGGAGTAGATTCAATAAAAGAAATTGCTGATTTTATTACACCCGGCATAACCGAGCTTATAGAAAAAGAACTGTCAATAAACTAAAGGAGAATACTATGGATTTCATTACCTTAGCATCAGAGCGTTATTCTGTCAGAAGCTTTTCGGATAAGTCAATAGAGCAGGAGAGTGTTTCAAAAATTCTTGCGGCTGCCCGAGTCGCTCCTACGGCCTGTAATTTTCAGCCACAAAGGATTTTGGTTATTGATAGTGAAGAATCACTTGCAAAGCTTAAAAACTGCACAAAATGGTATTTTGACTGTAAATTAGCGATGCTTGTTTGTTACAACAAGGATGAATGCTGGACTCGGCGTTATGATAACACGCAAAGCGGTGTTGTTGATGCAAGTATAGTAGCTACACATATGATGCTGGCTGCTGCAGAAATCGGAATAGGTTCTACTTGGGTTATGAGCTATGATCCTGTGGTGATGCGCAAAGAGTTTGAACTTCCTGAAAATATTGTTGACGTTGCACTTCTTGTTATGGGCTATCCTTCTGCTGATGCTCAGCCGAATGAGAGGCATTATCAATTTAAAGATATTGAGGAAACTGTCAGTTTTAATAAGTTTTGAGCAATATCAATTTTGCAACTTTGAATATATACTAAAAGTTAGAGTAATAATACATCACGCTTTTTCGTATTCCACTTTTGCGGTAGTTTTGTTTAGAACGAAAGTGAAACATCCACTTTATTCCCCAAAAAAGGGGAGTAGGCTTGAAACCTACTCCCGGAATATCATTATTTAATTAACCGAAATATCTCTCGAGAAGACCCTGGAATGCCTTGCCGTGTCGAGCTTCGTCGCGAGCCATCTCGTGAACTGTGTCATGGATAGCGTCGAGTTTGAGCTCTTTTGCCATCTTAGCGAGGTCGAATTTGCCCTGAGTTGCGCCGTTTTCGGCTTCAACTCTCATCTCAAGGTTCTTCTTTGTGCTGTCTGTTACAACCTCACCGAGGAGCTCTGCAAACTTTGCTGCGTGCTCAGCCTCT
The DNA here is from genome assembly GCA_017382015.1 of Clostridia bacterium. GTDB lineage: Bacteria > Bacillota > Clostridia > Oscillospirales > Acutalibacteraceae > UBA8612. The sequence continues at coordinate 1,152 of JAFOBC010000296.1, read as the reverse complement.
TCATAAGCTGCCTTTTCCCAGTAAAGACCGATTTCGGGGTAGCCTTCTCTGTGAGCAACTCTTGCCATTGCAAGGTACATACCAACCTCTGTGCATTCACCCATATAGTTAGCTCTGAGACCTTCGATGATTTCTTCGGGAGCGCCTTTAGCTACGCCTACAACGTGTTCAGCAGCCCAGGACATTTCGCCGCTCTGCTCGTTAAACTTTGATGCAGGAACCTTGCACTGGGGGCAGAATTCGGGAGCAGCATCGCCTTCGTGAACATAACCACAAACAGAACATACAAACTTTTTCATAATAAATTCCTCCAAAAATAAAATGTGTTAATTTAATTAAACGGAACGGTTGCAGGATTTGCAAATTCCGTAAAAAACAAGAAGATGAGATGTGATTTTACCTTCGTAATCTGATGCGAACATAGCGTCAAGTTCGCTCAGAGGTGCGTGATCAAGGTCATAGAGACGGTTACATCTGTCACAAATCAGGTGATAGTGCAGGTTGTTATTACCATCGAAACGATCGGATGTTCCGCAATTGAACTTGAGAATTGTGCCATTGTCTGAGAGTAGAGCCAGGTTTCGGTACAATGTGCCAAGGCTTAAGTTAGGTAATTCTTCCTTAAGGTCAAGATACAGTTCATCTGCAGTCGGATGATCTTTTCTTGAACAAAGGTTATTCAGAATCATTTCACGCTGACGGCTGTATTTCATTGACATTTTATCACCTCTAAGCAATAACGATAACCGTTACTGTTATTATACTGATTTTTCAGCACTTGTCAATAGTTTTTTTAAAATATTTCGAAAATTTATTTGTTTAGATATTGACGTTATTTTCTGGCTTGAATTAATGTAATGTATATAACAAAAATTAAAGATAAAAGATCCCCAATGATGAACAATCTCATCATTGGGGATTAAAGTTTAATTAGTTGTTCTTGGGTGCTTTGTAGCCTTTTCCAACAAGAAGATTTTCAATTCTGTCTGCAGGATCGAGAAGACCGCTGACGGAGAGATCATGATTAAGTGTGTCGATAATGTATGAAACATACTTAGAAAGATCAACCTCTGCATACCAATCACGAGCGAGAAGCTCAGGTGTGCGGTAGATGAGGTTAGTTGTAAATACCTTATCAATAAGGCCTTTTTC
>JAFOBC010000032.1 GCA_017382015.1 Clostridia bacterium | reverse complement strand
CGCAGGACGGATATTACTTCTCAAGCCGCTTGACAGACGGCAGAATAATACTGCTCTCCCAGCACAGCGTATACCCCGAATCTATCAACATCGACGATAAATTTGCTGTGTACGATGAGATTGTGCCGACAGTAACAAACGGCACGAAAACAGCACCGCTTGCCCCTGAAACAATCACCATTCTGCCGCAGGATGACAACTACTCCTGCACCTACACGGTTATGACAACCATCGACCTGAAAGCCGAAAAGTTTTCACCGATAACCTCATCCGTACTCGGCTCAGGTGACAACCTCTACTGCACCAAAAACAACCTCTATATTGCAGACACAAAATACAACTCCGAAGAAACCGCACACAAAAGCGGTGCAATCTACGTCTCATACAGCCAGAGCACCGTAATACACCGCTTCTCAATCAGCCAAGGCGTTATAAAAACCGAGGCAACCACCGAAATTGAAGGCAGAATGCTCAATCAGTTTTCTATTGATGAAAAAGACGGTTTTGTAAGAATCGCAACAACAGACAACGAGGCAAACCGCATCACGGTGCTTGATATGAGCCTTAAAAAGGTTGCAGAAATCGACGGAATTGCCAAGGGCGAAACAATACAGTCCGTCAGATATATCGGCGATTACGGCTACGTTGTAACGTTCAGACAAACTGACCCGCTGTTTGTAATCGACTTCAAGGATATGAAAAAGCCAAAGATTGTCGGAGAGCTTAAAATTCCGGGCTTCTCAAGCTACCTGCATCCGTTCAACGGTTATCTTGTGGGAATAGGCACAGACGGCGATGAAAACGGCACGGTAAACGCGCTCAAGATATCGCTGTTTGATATAAGCGACCCGACAAGCCCCAAGGAAATCGACCGCTTTATAGTGCAGAACGCATACGCTGAAAGCTACCACAAAACAGTTATGGACTATGCCGAAAAAGATATACTCGGATTCATATATCGAGATTATGCAACGAGCGAGGCAATGCTTTGCACGCTCAGAATAAAGGAAGGTAAAATAGAGCACATCGGCAGCTATTCCAACCGCTACGCTGAGGAAAGCTATACGGGCACAGTATACTCACCCGGCGGGGAGAGCGAAATAATCTACTATGATAAATCGTCTTACTCTGCCTCTTCAATCGAACGCGCAACCTATATCGGCAACACGCTCTATACCGTATCTGCGCACCGCATATGCGCCTACCCGATAGATGGCGGCAAAATGATTGATTCACTCGATTTCTGAAAATATCCGTAAACACAAAAAGAGCTGTCTTCGCCTGAAGACAGCTCTTTGTTTTAGTTGTTAAAGCCTCAGATTAATTGAGGTATTGGATGCAACGTCACGTTCACCAGATAGTGCATTTCGCCTATCTCGGTGCCGCTCATCCGCTCTGAGCCTCAAGTTAATTGAGGTATTGGATGCAACGTCACGTTGCCTTATTCGCCCTTCATCTCGAGGAGCTTAACTTTACCGTCGTAGGAAGCCTGGCTGACCTTGATTGAATCAAAGATAGCAGCCTTGATATCATCCTCTGTTGCGCCAAGCTCAACTGAGTACTTGCGGTCGATAAAGAGGTTTATAGCCATAATATCTGCAAGTCCGTCAACGTCAATACCGCTTTCAATGCCCTTTTCAGCGTATTCCTTCTTGACGCCGCCAAGACCCATACGCATCATCCAAGGAGCAACGCCGATAATCTTACGGTTTTCGCCCATACCTCTTG
>JAFOBC010000295.1 GCA_017382015.1 Clostridia bacterium | reverse complement strand
GCAAAACAATAACCTGTCATTATCGTTGCTGTTGATATCAATATAGCGCCCACAAGCTTTATCAAGAATTTCACCTACCGCAATACAATCTACTACTTCTCCGGGATTGTTATATCCCTCCAAAAAAACCACCACATCAAAACCTCCGGACAACAAGAGTTTCTTTATCACCTGTCTTTTAAGCAAGTCATCAGCATCTGAAGCATGTACGCTAAGGAAAAAATTCACACCCGAATTAAAACCTGCTTCAATGGAAAAGACCTCATCATCATTCCCGATTTCATCAAGGATTATATTTTCCGGTGACATTGACCGCAAAGCAACCATCACACCTTCACCTTTTGAATACGACGATAATACATCGCTGCTTAATCCAACATCATTCTGTGGAATACCGTTACTGCACGCAGCTATTTCTTCGCGTTCATCAATGATAACAGTTCGTTTATAACCGCCTTTTTCACTTGCAAGGTTTCTTGCAAGGTCTCTCAAAACTGTAGTTTTCCCACTTGATGGCGGACCTGCTATTATCACACTTCTCCATGAATTTGCTTTGATTTTTTCAAAGAGAGCATCTGAAATACCTTTGAATTCTTTTGCAATACGGATATTTACAGACGATATATCTTTTACTGCATTTACGCAGCCATTGCTGATAACGGCAGTACCGGATATTCCTGCTCTGTGGCCTGCGTTTACAGTCACGTATCCGCGGCAAATAGCATCCTGATATGTATGTACCGAATAACCGCATAAAGACCTGAAACATTCTTCAATATCGTTTATTGATACTATTACAATGTTTTGCGTAACTATATAGCTCTCTCTGCCGCTTTGCGTTACAAAGAGTGCACCGTACAAGCCATATAACATAAGCGGTCTGCCGCAACGCAAACGAATTTCGCAAGTATTCTTTTTAATTTCATCCGCTAAGTTAAGCAGTATCCGCCTTATCCTTAGTCCTGTGCAATTTGCCGCACTGTCAAATCGTTTTATCAAATCATCCATTTTATCTGTTCCTTTCCTAAGCACTAACATATTCTATGTATTCTTGTCCGAAAATAGTACCAAAGAAAAGAATATAAACAGTTTATACGAGCAACATAATCTTAACAAATATGTTGAAAACCATTTTCTGTTATGTTATTATGTTCTTATTAATAAAAAGGAGTGTCTTAAGGAAGTGAAAAAGAACAAATTTACACAAGCAGTTTTGCGCAACAAATATTCCTTGCTTGCGTTTGTTGCCTCTGTTTTTATAATGTTAGTGGTCTATTACTGTTTTGATGTAAAACCATTCGGAGATTATACGGTTTTACGTATGGATCTTTACCATCAGTACGGCCCGCTTTTTGCAGAATTCTACGACAGAATCACCTCTGGTGAAAGCTTGTTATATTCCTGGAATTCCGGCTTAGGTTCAAGTTTCCTTGGTAATTTCAGCAATTACTTAGCCAGCCCTCTTGCCATCATTATGTTGATAGCAGGTCACGAAAATATGCCGGAAGCAATTGCGGCAATGGTTCTCATCAAGGCTGCTTTTGCAAGCGCTTTCTTTTCTTACTATCTCAGAAAATCAACAGATACTGACGGATTCAGCATATCTGCATTCGGTGTACTCTACTCTTTCTGTGGATTTTTTATCGCTTACTACTGGAACATTATGTGGATAGATGCTATGGCACTCTTACCGCTTGTAATACTAGGTATTGAGCAGATAATTAAATTCGGCAAATTCAAATTGTATCTTTTTTCAATGGCTGTAGTAATGCTCAGCAATTACTATATGGCTTACATTATCGCTGTTTTCTCGGTAATATATTTCCTTGTGTTTTACTTCAGCAGATACTCATTTAACGAAAAATTCAAAGTCACCAACTATGTTGACGAAGAAGGAAAGTTTATCGGAACAAAAAAAGAAAAGAAGTGCAAATTAAGCAACTCCCGCTTTTTTAACGCTGGTATTCGTTTTGCAGGGGCTTCGATAGCTGCTGCAGGAATAGCCGCTATCCTTCTTTTGCCGCTTGTTTTTATACTCAAAAATTCTTCTGCCACATCAGGCACCTTCCCGACCGAAGCTTCAATCTACTTCAAAATCTTTGATTTTATCGCCAATCACCTCAATTCGGTTGATCCGACAATCAGAAGCAGCGGCGAAGACGTACTGCCAAACGTATACTGCGGACTTATTACCGCAATGCTTGCTCCGCTTTATCTGTACTCCAAGCACTACAGCAAAAAAGAAAAAGTATGTTATGTCTTCCTTTTAGGTCTCCTTTTTGTGAGCTTTAACCTTAACATTCTCAATTATATCTGGCACGGATTCCATTATCCCAACGATCTGCCTTACAGATTATCATACATTTATTCATTTATACTGCTCGTAATGGCATTCAAAGCTCTTAAGCATATCAAGGATTACAGCCCGAAGATGCTTCTCAGCACAGGTGTTGCATCTCTGATCTTTGTAATCCTTATCCAGGAGTTAGGATCCAAAAATGTTTCGGAAGATACTGTATTAATCTCAATCATATTCATCGTCATATACACTTTGGTTATGATTCTTATGAACAGCGGCAAGTATCAAGCCAGCGCAATAGCTCTTCTGCTTTTCTGCTGCGTTGTTTCCGAAGCGGCAATCGGCAACACATCACACTATGTTATGCAGCAGCAAAAGAGCTATTATGTTGATGACTACGATAAATTTGTATCTATGAAGAACGTTCTGGACAAAAGAGAAAACAACGAATTTTACCGTATGGAACTGACAGATCTCCGAACGAGAATGGATCCTTCATGGTACGATTACAACGGCGTTTCTATCTTCTCTTCAATGGCTTATGAATCAACATCCAATCTGCTTAACTACCTTGGTATTGACGGTAACTTTATCAACAGCTATACCTATAGCGGTTTCCAGACTCCCGTTTTTAATATGATGACTTCATTGAAATACGTTGTTGATAACACCACCACAACGCCCGCACCTTACAGCGAACTTTTCACCGAAGTAACACAAATCAGCAAATTCAAAGCATATGAGAATAATTACTGCCTTAATATCGGCTACTGTGTTGACAACTCAATTCTTGGATGGGATTATTCAAACAACAATCCATTTGTTGTTCAGAACGATTATTTTGAGCGCTCAACAGGCGTAGCCAACGTGTTCACACCCGTACCTGTTCAATATGCAAGCTATCAGAATATCGATGATTTCACGTCCGGCTTTGATAATGGTCAGTTCACTTTCTTCCGCACAGTAAGCGGCAGCGACGCCAGCTTTACACTTTGTTACGAGATTACAGAAACTAAAGATTACTATATTTTTATAGAGTCGAGCAATATTGAAGAAGTTTCAATATCTTATAACGATGTTGTTTATGACCATAACTTTGATTCTGAGCACATTGTTCATATCGGATATATCGAAGCAGGTACGACTGTTTTTGTAGACATTCCGATTACGTCCGACGATTCAGGATATGTCGACGTATACCTCAACGGACTTGATCTTCAAAAATTCAAACAAGGTTACAATATCCTCAAATCAAGCGAACTTCAGATCGAATCATTCACAGATACTAAAATCAACGGAACTGTTACCGCCCAGGAGGATTGTGTATTCTACACATCAATACCATATGATGACAGTTGGCAGATTTACGTTGACGGTGAAAGAGTATACGCCGAAGATTTACCCGCCGGCAAAGACGATGAAAGCGACGAAAAATTCAAGTTTGACGAATTTCTCGAAAAGATAAAACTTGATACTGTTTTATCGAAGCTCAAGTTTAAGAATGAAGATGAAGTAACGTCAGACAAATATAGAATCGGTAACGGATTTTTAGGTTTTAAGCTTAGCGAAGGCACGCATAAAATTGAGCTTAAATATCAACCTAAAGGCATTGTTGCCGGCGCTGCTATCTCTTGTATAACCATCGTTGCGCTTGTTCTTGTACTTTTCGTTTTCCACAAGAAAAGACCTTTTGAATGTATTTTAAAAGGCTATTCTGACAAAGCCGATATAACACTTATCGTTAAAGAGTCTGACGCAGAAAACAGCGATGAAGCTGACTCAGAGAACAGAAAGCAATAAAAAAAACAGCAGGGGTACCCCTGCTGTTTTTTTATTAAGCTTATTATTCAAGAGAACTGCGATACTCAGCTTCAGTAACAAACGACACAGCCGATTTGCCGAAGATAGAGATAAATTCATCTTGTTTTTCTTGCGGGCAATCAATCAAATAATATGAGTTAAACTTACCTGATACCGCTCTGTAATCAATACAATTGTTATAATCAACAGCCAGCTTAAATCCTTTTGTTTTGCTCAAATCAAGTTCTGTGATCGGATTATTATAAACTGCAAGATTGCTGAAACTCTGCTCCTGCATCACGAAAGAAGATATTAAGTTATTACTTAAATCCAAATACACATTGTTTTGATTGAACGACGGAAGATAATCAATTGATTTGATTTTATTATCTGAAACATCGAGATGAGTAATGTTTTTCAAATTTTCAATTCCGTCAAGTGATATCAAATTGCATTCTGATGTCGAAAGTCTTCTTAAAGATATACAGTTATTAAGGTATGTTAATGTAGTAAGGCCACTGCAATTGTTGGCTGATAAAATTTCAAGTCTCAAACATTTCGAAAGAATTGAAAAATCGGTAATATCTGTGCAGTCGATGTAAAGTTCAACAAGATTTGATGCTGAATTAATAAGACAAGTCAAATCAGGTTCAACAGCCGCATTAGAAGCAACTTTGCGTTTATCAACATTAATGCACACCTTTTTAAGTGATGACGCATTTTTTAAAGCGCTTATATCATTTATTGCATTTCCGTTAGCTTCAACCTCAGTTAAACCGCTTGCAGACTCAAGTCCCTGCAAACTTACAAGCTCATTATCATTGGCAGAAACTTTGGTAAGTTTTGAGCAAGCAGACAACGCAATAATCGACGAAACTTTATTGGAGTTAAAGCTTATAATCTGGAGATTTTTACAGTCTGAAACTGCAGAAATATCGGTAACATTATTAGAATCAAAATACAGAGAAGTAAGCTTAGTCATACCGCTAAGGAACGAAACATCTTCAACGCTGCAACCACTGAATGAAACCGAAACCATTCTGTCAGCGGCATTAGCCAAAGGACTAAGGTCAGTTAATTCATTATTACCGTCAACATCAAAAGATGTAAACCTTGCAGAAGAAAAATCAACAGACGCAATATGAGCATCGGTAAGACCGCAGGCTTCAAGTTCAACGGTTGAGCCGACTACCGAAAGCCAGCTCATATCAGTATTCGCAAGCTTACAATTCTTGAGTTGGAGATAGCTAAGGTTTTCCAAACTGCTGAGATTTTGAACGTCTTCATCACTCAGTTCGCAATCAAACAGATAGATTGAGCTGACATCCTTTTCATACTTTTGACCCGCTATTTCAACTCTGTTCAATACAGTTGTAAGCACACTTACCACAAGCATAAGCACAAATGCCGCAAACCCGATTCCGATTAAAAGACCTTTTTGCTTTTCTTTTTGGGCACTTCCTTTTCTTTAAGAATTTCCGGAATATCCGGTATTATAAGCTTCTTATACGGTTCATCATATGAAGCATTGCTGTCAGAATCTTTGCCCTCTCTATCTGCAACTTTTTCTTCTGTGGCAACATCAGATTTTGCAAATTCGAGCATATCTTTATTTTCCATTCAAATGACCTCCATCATCAAAACATTATATTGATTATAACACAGCGAGGAATGGTTATCAATGAAGATAATAAATTAAATTGTTTGATATAAAAAGCGGTTTATGGTATACTTTTTATCAAAGTAAAGGTAATTTCTAAGGTATGAAAGGAGAATTTTAATGCACAGAATACTTAAGCAATTTTTCATTACACTGACGCTCCCTTTCGCAGGTGCGATGGGAACACCGCATAAATTCAGTTCCGGCAAATTTTACAGAGAAAAACCGGAACCTTTAAAATTCGGAAAAGATGGCAAATTCAGAATACTGCATATTACCGATATTCACGATGTTGAGCCGATTATGGACGATGACGAAAACAGAGCTATACCGGAAAGTTGCGACATTGAAACACTTAATGTTATCGAAAAACTTGTTGATAAAACCAATCCTGATCTTGTAGTTTTCGGCGGTGACAATATCAGCGGCTACTGGCAAGAATTTACATACAACTACGTTCAGAGCACAATACAGAAAATTACCGAACCCATAAGAAAAAGAAATATTCCGCTTTGCGTTGTTTTCGGCAATCATGATGGTGAAGAAGGCTATCACACAGAGTTCCAGATGATGCAGTATATGGAATATACTAACTGCCGCTCTAACCTGAACGATGCCGACGTATACGGTTGCGGCAACTGTTGCGTAACAATCAAAAACAGCAACGGTACAAAAGATGCATTTGCAATCTGGCTCATTGATTCAAACGATTACCAACGAATACCCAGCGGCGAGCTGCGTTACGACTGTGTACACGATGACCAGATAGCTTGGTATGAAAAGAAAGCGGCTCAACTTAAAGAACGCAATAATGGCCAACCGCTGCCCGCAATACTCTTTCAGCATATACCGATCCAACAAGAGCTTGACGGATTTGCTCAAGTTACCCCAAATGACAAGTATACATTTGAGCGCGACGGCAACTACTATAAATTCGGTCACGAAATAATTGAAGGCAGGATACGAGAAGTTCCCTGTCCTCCGAATATGGATGCAATTCACCGTGAACAATTTGAAAGTTGGAAAAAAAACGGAGATATAATTGCAGCTTTCTTTGGTCACGATCATATCAACGATTTTCATATAAATATCGATGGAATAGATATCTATCAGACTCTCGGCGCAGGATATTTCACTTACGGCAAAGAGCGCGGAGGCAGACTCATTATACTGGATGAAAACAATCCACGAAACATATATACTGAGTCAATAGAAATTGAAAGAATAACCACTGAGGATATATAATTAAGTTGACTATACACTCAAACTAAAGTATAATCCTATACAAATACATTTACGGGAGTATTATTATGAAAAAACCAGCAATCTACTTCGGCGAATTCAAACAGTACGACAAAACTTTTCTCACCGCTGAGCACGGCATTGACGCAGAAAGCATTAACGCTGTAGCCTTTGATGGCGAAACACTCTATGTTGCTCAGCCTGATGGTCTTGTGGAGTACAAAGACGGTAAAATCAAAAAGACAAACTCAAGCGTCAACAATCTTTTCACAAGAAACGGCAAGCTTTTTGCTGCTGTTAACAATTCTCTCGCAGAGCTTAAAAACGGCAAACTCAAAAAACTTGCAGACTTCGACTCACCTGTTACTGACATCTCAGTAGCACTTGACGGCTCACTTTGGCTCATCACAGGCACAGCACTCTACCTTGAAGAAAACGGCGAGTTCAAGAAAATTGTAAACATTCCCGAGGATACAATTTGCCTTGCCGCACGTGATAATGTATCAAAATATGCTGAAACCGTTTATATCGGTTGCGGTGAAGAAGGCCTTCTCTCAATGAAAGGCAAACGCCGCCACTGGGCTGAGATGACACCTGATATGTCCGGCGTTCTCAGCAAAAAAATCAACTGCATAGCCCTTGACGGTCTCGGACATCTCTGGGTTGGTTCAGATGAAGGACTCAACATTTATGACGGCAGAAACTACTGGTTCAACGGCAACGATTTCTACTCTGTACCTGACGGCTCATTCAACGATATGTTCTTTACAGCAGACGGCAAAAAATACTTTGCAACAAACACCGGTGTCATCACTCTCATTGAAGGTAAGATTTCCTATTTCTCATACGGCGCATGGCTTATGCATCCTACTGTTACAAAAATCTGCGTTTCAGACAACGGAACAATTGCAGCTGTAACCCCCAGAGGTATCAGCCTTATCACCTCTAAGTTTATGACTCTTGAGGAAAAAGCAGCACATTATGATGAGATGGCTGTTAAATACTTCACAAGAAATGAAGGATATCAGGTATCCAGAGAGCTTCGCAAGTACGGCGATTTAGATTCAGGTTGGCTCCCCAACTCTGATAACGACGGTCTATTTACCGGTCTTTATTGTGCAAGCCAGTGTTTCCGTTACAGCGTAACCGGTGACGAACAAGCAAAGGCAAACGCCAAACGTGCCGTCGAAGCTATGATAAAACTCACAAAAATCACCGGCAAGCCCGGATTTACCGCAAGAGCTACAAGATACTCAAATGAAGAAAACTTCGGCACAGAGAACCGCGAAGAATGGCACATCTGTGAAGATAACCCTGATTGCGAGTGGCTCGGCGAAACATCAAGCGACGAGATGACTGGTCATTACTTTGCATACGGAATCTATTACGACCTTGTTGCAGATGAAGACGAAAAGAAAACAATTGCAGAAGTTGTAAAAACAATTACAGACCATATCATCGATAACAACTTCCATCTTTCAGATGTTGACGGAATCCCGACAACATGGGCAAACTGGGAACCCGATCTGCTCAACAACGATGACAGATGGTATTATGAGAAAGGCACAAACTCACTTGAAATACTCTCCTTCCTCAAAACCACTTACCATGTAACAGGTGATGAGAAATATAATCAGGTTTTCGATATGCTGATAAGAAAGCATCACTATGCAATGAACTGCATGCAGTATAAGTGCGAGGATGCACACGTTGCTCACATTGATGACCAGCTTGACTTCACAAATATCTATCCGCTTATCGTATACACCGAAAACAGTGCCCACAAAGAGATTTTCAAAATGGGTCTCACCCACCACTGGGAATACGAAAGAGTTGAGCGCTCACCTTTCTTCAACATCGTTTACGGCGCACTCACAGAAAACTGCTGTGATATCGAAAATGCTGTAAAGTCTCTGTCAGAAATGAATCTTGACCTTATCAGATGGCCGATTTTCAACAGCTACAGAAAAGATATTGTATGGGATACCGAGCAGGAATCAATGGGCATTCCTCCCCAGCTCAAATATCCTGTTGAATATTCTTCAAGAGTGCTTGTCCACTATGACGGCAATCCCTTCGTCTGCGATTCCGGAGCTGAAGAATTCATCAGCATCAACACAAAAGTTGTTAACCGCACATCTACTCTTCCCGGCACAGCAGGTGCAAACGGTAAGAGAGCGATGATGCCGTACATTTATCTTCTTCCCTACTGGATGGGCAGATACTACGGTCTTATCGGCGATTAATAATCAAATACCAATAAAAAAGCCGCACTGTACGCTTAACTGATGTACAGTGCGGTTTTTATTTAATAATTTAACAATCTTGTTTTATTTTATATCATACTTTGGAATATTGTTTTTCTTCTTCAGCTTTATCAGCTTTTTTATCAAGAAGCGAGGTAAAGTTAATTACAAACAGCAACGCATACGCAACCCACATTGGCAGATTTTCAATAAATGCACTTTTGCCGACAGTAACCAGAAGAACAAGCATAAGCAAAAGAACAGCAACGAAAAAGACTGTGGCAACTATGTATTTCTTCTCTTTTTTTGCTGATTTATGAAAAAGAAATATAATGACACCCGCTGCACCCAAAAACGCAAAAACAAGTGCAGTTATCCAGTGTGCCAAGCAGCGTGCTGTCATAACTAAATCAAGTCCGGCGGACGGCACGTTAACAGTTACAAAGATTGCTACACAACCCAATGTGGTAACGATAACACCCATTTTGCCTTGATAGTTGTTTTTGCGGTACATATAGAGAGTGTTGGTAAAAATAGAAAGCGATGCAAGAACACCCCAGAATCTGAAATACCAAGGATAACGCAGCCCAAGCATACTTGCTGTAACGTCAGTAAGAATATTACCGAACTGCTCAGGGAAGCTCAAAAAACCATACCATGTGATGAATGCACAACCGACAAAAAGGTTAACCATACAGAAAACAGTTGTTGCCTTTGTAAGCTTCTCAGCAAAAAGTATTTTCTTTATAAACAAAGCATATAAAAGCAAAAGAGCAGTTGAAAAAACAACCCATAACCAATAAACCGCAGGACTTGTAAACAAAGGCTCCTGGAGCACACCGTCAAACTTTGCGATATAATCTACATCTGAAAGCAAATCATCCGCAGGTGTGGGTATTATATACGGGTATTGATTCCATTTTGTAAACACCGACATCCATACACCATAGGCAAAAGCCAGCACAGCACACAGACCCATATAAACCTTCAACATCTTTTTATCAGCCATTATATTCACCTCATAAAATTAATTATTCATTATAATTTCAGTTTTAAAAAACTTTTCCTGAAAATCAACCTGATTAATTATATATTCTTTGCTGAACGTCATATTTTCAGGCGCAACAACCCATTTGTCTTCAACGTCATCAAGCCTTTTTATAATTGCAATTATTACGCCTGTAAACTCATCAATCGGTTCATCAACGCCCAATATGTATGCATCCTGTTCTTCACCATCAG
>JAFOBC010000294.1 GCA_017382015.1 Clostridia bacterium | reverse complement strand
TTCAAATCGGGCAGTCTGAATCTTTCAGAGTTCGCAAGGGTCTGCGGTCTGAGCAGAAACACGGTTTATAAATATCTTTCTCTTTTGGAGACATAAAAGAAAAGGGAACGGTTTTGAGCCGCTCCCTTTTGTTATATAAATTGGAATCTATCAATCAATACTTGGAAATTTCAAAATATTTCTGAAATTAGTCATTTTTGAGCATTAGTTCATAACCCTTATCATCGCTACCAAACAAGGTAATTCCTAACTCGCCAAAATAATATCCGTTGGCAGTCTTTTTGTTAGATACCTCGTCAAGAGTTTTTTGCAATTCATCAGCGGTTAATTCTTCATCCAAGATAGGAGAGAAACCTTTAAGCAGAGCGACAACTTGGTCAAGACTTGTATCGTTGGTATATACTCTGCAATTAATCTCATCGAAAATAGTTTTAGATGCGATAATATCAACAACCTTATCGCCCAATATATAAGACTTACCTACGGCATCTTTATATGCTGTTAATCTGAACTCGGTTCTATAATGACCGTTCTCTTTATCTGACGGCTTGAAGTCCTCAACAAATACAAGTTGCTCTGTTGCTTGGGAATTATAATTGCTTACTGCATCAGCGATATAATTGTTGAGAATAACATCAAGCGACACTGTTTCATTCGTAGTATCAGATATTTCATTATTGGTGGTATAGTCTCCCTGCACACTTTCTGTATAAGACGGATGTGTGTCGGTTGGAGTAGCATCGGTTCCACCGTTGCCAAATAGACCTATAACAAAGAACAAAACCCAAGCAACGGCGATAATACCGTATTTAATCGCAGGTTTCATGTCCTTCTTTCTCAATAACAGTATAGTGAGAGGAAGTGGAAAAATGCAAATCCAACCAAGAACCCACAACCAAGTCTTTTTACCTGAACCTTTATTTGTTGCATTGGGATTCCAAGTATAACCGCAGTTTTGACAAACACCAACGGTTCTGTATGCGGATTGACTTACGGACTTTCCTTGTCTGCCCGTGCCAATGTAATTTTTACGAGAACGAGATTGAGTTGCAGTTCCTACTCGCTCTCTCTTAAAAGCGATTTTGGAATTTCCACACTTAGGGCATTTGCCAATAGTGTTATCAACATCGGTTTGTTCTTGTGGTGCCGCACTATCATAATAATTGTTTGTGATATTTATGGTCGCCTTTTCTTGGGGCATTTCGCTTCCACAATATTCGCAGAATTTACCTTGCGACTCTGCTCCACAACTCGGACACTTCATACATAACCACTCCAATCAAAATCTTATTCATTTAGAAAATATTGTATCACTTCATAAAACAAAAGTCAAATTATTCTCCCCCTTCATGCTTTCACATTTGGATTTTCTATGTTATAATATCGCCAAAGGAACAAGAGGGTGATATTATGGCAATCAAAAACAATGAACATGGTGGTCGGAGAGAAAATCAAAAATTCAAATCTATGCTTGTTGCTCAATATTTACTCAAACACACCGATGAAGACCATGCCGCACCAACCTCAAAGATTATCACTTTTCTTGATGCGTATGGTATATCAGCAGAGGCGCATTCGGTTCAAAGAGACATAAGGTTGCTCAACAGACTTCTTGAAATAGACACCGACCCTGAACTTTGTGTAGAAGAATGGGAACGCCTGAATTATTACATAGAATATGATAAGAGCAAACACGGATATAAGGTTGTTAATCGACCGTATAATTTTGACGAATTGAAACTTTTAGCCGAATGCATCCACTCGGCAAAATTTATATCAGAGAAGCAGTCAAATGATTTGCTCGAAACCGTTTATAGTCTTTGCAGTAAGCATCAGGCGGAAGAAATCAAAAAGAAGGTTTATCTTGTCGGCAGAACGAGCGGAAAGACCCAAAACAACAGAGTGTTCAGGTCAATCCAAAAGATAAACGATGCTATTAAATGTGATTGTCAGATAGAATTTCAATATATGAAATACACTATTCAGGACAAGGCAAATCAGGTTTCAAGGAGAAACGGTGCAAAATACAGATATAGTCCGTTTGCATTGTTTATCAACGAGGGCAATTATTATATGTTAGCCGCTGACCTGAGCGGCAAAAAACTATATCATTTTCGTATTGACCGCATGAAAGCCGTGGATTTAGTTTGTGAAGAACGCACAGGTAAAGATTTATACAAAAACATTGATATGCAAAATTACACGCACCGTGTTTTTTCAATGTTTGGTGGCGAAGAAATGCATATAAAAATGCAGTTTGATAATAAACTCCTTGATACAGTTATCGAACAGTTCGGAACAGGCTCAGATGTGTTTTATGGATATGCGGATGAAAAGCATTTCTTTATCAGCACAAAGGTTGAGGTCAGTTCTCAGTTTTACTCTTGGTTGTGTCGATTCGGCACTCAGGTGAAAATAATAAGCCCTCAGGATGCCGTCGATGGATTTACAGAATATCTCCAAAAGATAACAAACAGTTATAAAGTTGATGAAAGTTTTTAAAAGTTGTTGCCGTATAATGATTTGTTTCGGTTAATAGCGATTTGATTCAAACTGTTGCTTTTTAATCCATTTTATAGTTTGACACTCTTGGATATGGGTGATATAATTATGATGTAAAATCAAGTGGGTCAGTAGTAAATTGGTTGGTTCGGTGGCGGACAGGCTTTAAGACTTTGAGGCTTGTTTCCAAAGAGGCCGCAGGCCTCTCACTGGGGGTCAAGAGGCCGTGAGTTCAAGTCTCGCCACTCGGACCAGTAAAAAAACCGCTCTGTATAGCTTTTGTGGCTGTTCAGGGCGGTTCTTATTTTCTAAAAAACAGCTTGCTGACAATTTGCTGACAATAAAAACTGCCATTCTCTCCGATTGGAGAGGACGGCAGTTTTCTGATTTGTATGTAGAAAATGCAAAGGTCACCGTCGTTTGGACGGTGACCTTTAGTTTGTTTATTCCCAGTTTTTCCAGATATCAGGTTCATAACCAACAGTTGCCTTTTTTCCGTTGCGAACAATTGGTGTTTTAAAAAGCGCAGGGTTTTCAAGTAGCTTTTCCTCTTTGGCATTGCTGCCAGCAAGGTATGCCATAAACAGCTCTTCGTAAAGCTTGCATTCTTTGTCTACAAGGTTATCGAAACCGCCGACGGCTGCTTTTACGCTTGCGTATTCACCTTTGCTCATTCCGTATTTCGCAACGTCAATGAACTGGTATTTTATTCTGCGTTCTTTAAAATAGCGTTCAGCTTTTTTGGTATCAAAGCATTTGGATTTGCCGAATATCTGAATGTTCATTGTTAATTTTCCTTGTTTTCAAGTGTTTTTGCACTTCTCTTTGCGTTTAACTCATTGAGCATATTCTTACGGAATTTGCCGTGGACGTTAAAGAAGATATTTGAGAAGCCGTAACCGAATCTTGCAATTGCAGGCGCAAGGCAGAATATAGCCCATATACCCTGAAGTATTGAGGGATCTGTGTGCGGCACAAGGTTACCTGCAATGTCTTTGATAGGTGTGTAGTGGATAAATTCAAGAACAAGACCGGAAAGAGCACCGACAAGTGTACCGGAAAGCTTTGTTACATAGCCCTGAACAGCGTTTACAAGGCCTTCGTTACGTACGCCGGATTTCCACTCGAGGTAGTCGTAAACGTCACCTTGGAGAACGGGACCGCAGACGCCCATCAGACAGTTGGGAAGACCACATATTGTCAGCATAATTATGACAAATGCAAAGTTTGCGATATTGAAATCGTCGCCAAACGGCTTGTAACCAACTAAGTAAAGGGTAGTGTAAGCTACACCGGCAAATATACCGCCGAAAATTGCACAGTTTCTTGCGCCGAAACGTTTGATGAGCTTGGGCGAAAGGGGCGTGACGATATAGTTTGGTATACCGGTAAAGAGTCCGCATATCGTGCCGTTTGTCAGCTTGCCGGTACAGTTGAGCCAGAACAAGCTTTCGTTTGCACCGCCGATACCTTTAACGCTTGCAAAGAAGCTTGAGAGTATAACGATAAACAGCGGACGGTTGCTTACTGTGTATTTGATTGACTGCAAAATAGAAACGTTTTCCATATCTTCTTTTGAAGCTATCGGAACACGCTCCTGAATGTTGCGGAATGCAAATATCGAGCAAACAACAAGTATCGCAACAAAGAACAAGGCGAATCCGCCGTAGATGCCTTCCTGTGACCATCCCGTAAGACCGGGAAGAAAGTCGACGGTAATCGGAACCATTGACGGAATCCAAACACCGAACAGTTCAACAAATTTCTGCACCGTAATCAACGTGTTACGTTCGTTCAGGTTTGGTGTGATATTGTAAAGCAATATAGTCCATGCATTGTAATATGACCAACCGATACTGTTTAAAATGCTGATTACAATAGCGTAAATCGGTCTTATGGACATCGGCAGAGCGTATGGTACGATAAAGAACAGCATTGTACACACAGCCCAAAGAGGCATCGGTAATACAAGGAAGGGGCGAAGTCGTCCCCAGCGAGTTCTCATGCGGTCGATAACGATACCGGAGAGGGGGTCGTCAAGTGCATCCCAAACACTTGTGACAGCGTTCATTGTTGCTATTGCAGAGCCGGAAAGGCCGGTGTAGTTGAGGAGGAAGTACTGCTTCCATGTGTCAACATAAGAATTGAGATTTTTGGTGCCGTATGATGTAAGAACATATGCGGCAATTTCTTTTGGGGTAAGGAATCTGCGGTTTTGCTTATCAAGCAAGGGCTTTGACGGTTCTATGCTTTCAAGAACGCTAGTCGTTGTGTCTTGCATGCTTTCACCTCAGTTTTGAATTTTTTGTTATCAGTTTACGTTAACGAGCCAACCCATATCGTCGGGAACTACGCCGTTCTGCATACCAACGATTGTGTCGTACAGCTTTTGTGCGGTTTCGCCGATTTTGCCGTCATTGATGATGATTTTCTCGTCGCCTGTGAAAAGCTCGCCGATGGGGGAGATGACTGCAGCTGTACCTGTGCCGAATGCTTCTTCGAGTGTACCGTTGTGTGCTGCATCAATGATTTCCTGGAGAGCGAGTTTGCGCTCGCTTACGTTGTAGCCCCACTTGCGAAGAAGTTCAAGGCATGACATTCTTGTAATACCGCTGAGAATTGTACCCTCAAGAGAAGGTGTGATGATTTCGCCGTTGATTTTGAAGAATACATTCATTGTGCCTACTTCTTCAACGTATTTTCTCTCAACACCGTCAAGCCAGAGAACCTGAGCGTAGCCGAGCTTGTTTGCATCGTCCTGAGCTTTGAGAGAAGCGGAGTAGTTGCCGCCTGTTTTTGTGAAGCCCATACCACCCTTTACAGCGCGTACATATTTGCGCTCAACATAAATCTTAACGGGGTTGATGCCCTCTTTGTAGTACGAACCTACAGGGGACATAATAACGATGAACATAAGGTGGTGAGCCGGGTGAACACCTACGTGAGGATCAACTGCGATAATGAAGGGACGGATGTAAAGTGCTGTGTTTTCGCCTTCGGGAATCCATTCTTCATCGATTTCAACGAGCTTTCTGATTGCATCAACCATAAATGCCTCATCAAACTGAGGGATGCAAAGACGCTCGTTTGATACGTTGAGTCTGGCCATGTTTTTGTCAGGGCGGAAAAGTACAGCCTTGCCTGTTTCTTTTGAGTGATAAGCCTTCATACCTTCGAAAACTTCCTGAGCGTAGTGCAGGCACATTGCAGACGGTTCAAGAGCAATAGGGCCGTAGGGTACGATTCTGGGATCTACCCAGCCTTTACCCTCATAATAGTCCATAATGAACATATGATCCGTGAAATAGTTACCGAATCCGAGGCTGTCGGCAGCAGGCTTCGGCTTTTTCTCTGTGGAAAGCGTTATTTTGATTTCTTGCATTGTGGATTCCTCCTATGGAATGGGATTATTTACAATTGGTAATGATAACATATAATAAAAAAATATTCAATAAATATAATAAAATTTTGCTGTTATATCATTTTTGTTTCCGTATGCTATTGATATTTATATAAATAGTAGTATAATATCTAGTATTCGTTTTTGGAGGAATATCAAATGTCTTGTAATTGTTCATGTAACAGCAGCGATCTGTCGTTGCTTAATGAAACGCTCGACCATTATGCTTCGGTTCCGGGCAGCCTTATCACAATTCTTCAAAAAGCTCAAGCTATATACGGCTTTTTGCCTTCGGATGTGTTGAATCACATTTCTTTAGCAACAGGTATACCTGCAGCTAAGGTTTTTGGTGTTGCAACCTTCTATACACAGTTTCGTTTTAAGCCTGTAGGCAAGTATCTTATTATGCTTTGTCAGGGCACAGCTTGCCATGTTAACGGTTCGCTTATGCTTGAGAAAACAATATTTGACACGCTTGGCATCAAAGATGGTGAAACAACGGAAGACGGCTTGTTTACACTCAAAAATGTTGCTTGCCTTGGTTGCTGTTCGCTTTCACCTGTTATGATGATTAATGATGAAACTTACGGCTCGCTTACACCTCAGAAGGTTAGGGATATTCTTGCTCGTCTCAAGGACGAAGCTCTCAAGGAGGCAGACGAACAATGATCAGCGTGAAAGTTGGACAGGGAAGCTGCGGCATATCTGCCGGTGCTTCTAAGGTTTATGCTGCCCTTGAGCAGCAGATAAAAGATAAGAATATTGATGCAAGTCTTTCAGTTACCGGCTGTATAGGTATGTGCTATCTTGAGCCTATTGTCGATATTTACTCTGACGGTGAACTTCTAAGGCTTGTGCGTGTTAAAGATACAGATGTTGATGCTATTGCTGATTATCTTTCAACAGGCGATGTAAGTTTCGTAAATAGCCTTGCAGTTTCTGATGATGATAAGCATTTTCTCGATTCGCAGACACGTATTGCCCTTCGTGGTTGCGGTATTATAAATCCTGACGAAATAGAAGATTATATAGCAAACGGTGGTTATACCGCACTCAAAAAAGCACTTACAGAGATGTCACCCGAAGGTGTTATCGAAGAAATTAAAGTTGCAGGTCTTGCATGCAGAGGCGGTGCAGGTTTCCCAACGTGGTTCAAGTGGAATGCTGCCAGAAGCAGTCAGGGTGAAGAAAAATATCTTATCTGTAATGCAGACGAGGGCGACCCCGGTGCATTTATGGACAGAGCTGTTATTGAAAGTAATCC
>JAFOBC010000293.1 GCA_017382015.1 Clostridia bacterium | reverse complement strand
TTTGCAAGACCCGACAGCGTTATGGACGGTGTTTCAATCCACGGCTCACGTATTCAGGCAGGTCGCCTGCTTGCGCGTCAGCACCCCGTCGATGCTGATATCGTAATCGGTGTGCCCGATTCAGGTCTTGATGCGGCAATCGGTTATGCCCGTGAGAGCGGTATCGAATACGGTATGGGCTTTGTGCGTAACAATTACGTCGGCAGAACTTTCATCAAGCCCACGCAGGAGCAGCGCGCATCCTCTGTAGGTATCAAGCTCAATGTTCTGAGCGAAACCGTAAAGGGTAAGAAGGTTGTTATGGTTGACGATTCAATCGTGCGCGGCACAACCTGTGCAGATATCGTACGCCTTCTCAAAACCGCAGGTGCAAAAGAGGTTCACGTGAGAATTTCTTCACCCACTCTGCATCACCCCTGCCTCTACGGCACGGATATTCCCACCCGTGAGGAGCTTACCTCAAACCGCCACTCGGTTGAGGAGCTGTGTCAGATAATCGGCGCAGATACGCTCGGCTTCCTCGACAGAGATACGCTCGGCGAGCTTATAGGTGCGTGTGACAAAACTTATTGCGATGCCTGCTTTACAGGCGATTATCCCATATTATAAGTCTGCGCTAAAAGGAGTATAAATGGAGAAGATTAAGAGCTTGATTAAAAAGCTTATCAATAGAGAAACCGTCACATATCTCGTGTTCGGTGTGCTGACAACTGTTGTCAATTTTGCGGCGTTCAAGCTGTTTGACGTGATATTTACCAAGGCTTTTACGCTCGACCTTACGTTGCTGACCAATTTCATCGCCTGGGTTTTATCCGTTGCTTTTGCCTACGTTACAAACAAGCTTTTTGTGTTTGAGAGCAAGAGCTGGAGCCGCAAGGTAATCGCAAAAGAGATACCGTCTTTTGTCGGTGCGCGTGTTTTTTCGCTCGGTGTGGAGTCGCTGGGTCTGCTGATATTTATCAAATGGCTCGGGTTTGACAGCTTTGTGCTGGAGATTTTCCCGGGGTTTGCTCTGGGCGGCAAAATGCTGACAAAGATTGCACTTTCCGTAATTATCGTTGTAATGAATTACGTGTTCAGCAAGTTTGTGATTTTCAAGAGCAAAGAAAATAAATAGGAGCTGATAACAATGCTTAAAAAAATAACTGCAATTTTTGCCGTAGTGGCAATCCTGCTTTCGCTGGCTGCCTGTTCAGGTGATGCAACCCGCTTTACAAGAGGTGCGGCGCTTGCAACCGACCCCTTTGCCGATAAGATTATTGCCAAAGAGGTAGCTGCAAAGTATGAAATGACAGAGGTTTATACCTACGCAGAAAAGCCTTATAAGACGTTTGAGTACGAAGGCAAGCAGGTGCTTGCACGAATTGAGAACAGCGGCAACGTGCGCGTGCTTTTCGAGTATCCGCTCGATACCGAAATCGTTTACGATATTGAGGCAACAAAGCGCAGCGGCAATTACCTCTACTTCACTAAGAAGGATGCAGGCGCAGCTTACGCTTCACTCTGCTCTGTTTATATGCCCACAAACACTCAGCTTACGGTTGTTGATACACCCTGCAGCAGTATGGTGCTTCTCGATTGCAAGTCGTCGGACGATATGTACAGCTACGGCATAATAGTAAGCTCTACACAGATTACTGTTGTCGACCTCAAGCTCAGCTCGCCCAGCTCATACTCAAAAACTTTGCAGGATATAGCTTCATTTATTGACGTGGGCGATATACTCTTTGGTCCGGGCGATTTCGGCACATATTATGAAACAACTGTTGAGCCGATTGATAAGCGCCACGTTATGATTAATATAATCAAGAAAAATTCAAAGGGCGAAACAAAGGAAGAAATCAACTTCACGTTTAACCCCGAAAACTCTGTAGCAAGCTTTTAATTTTTTGAAATAACTCAAACGGATGGAGGTGAGCGGCTCATGCTCGGCAAAAATATCGGTGTCGACCTCGGTACGGCAAGCGTTGTGGTTTATATGGAGGGCAGGGGCATAGTGCTCACAGAGCCGTCCGTTGTGGCTTACAACACGAAAACGGGCAGAATGTGCGCTGTTGGTAAGCGTGCCTACGATATGCTCGGCCGCAACCCCGATTCAATAAGGGTTGTGCGCCCGATGAAGGATGGCGTTGTTTCCGATTTTACGGCAACCCGTCAGATGCTCAGCCGATTTATCGGCAAGGTCTGCCGCAACGCAATCTTCAAGCCCAATATTATCGTGTGTATGCCCTCAAGCGTTACCAACCTTGAGCGCCGCACGGTGCTTGATATGATAACTGCCGCAGGTGCGGGCAAGGCCTGCCTTATGGAGGAGCCGCTTGCCGCGGCAATCGGCGCAGGCAGTGACCTGACGCGCGCTGAGGGCAGTATGGTCGTTGATATCGGCGGCGGTACAACGGATATTGCCGTTATCACGCTTGGCAGTATTGCTGTTTCAAAGTCAATCAAAATCGCAGGTAATCTTCTGGATGAAGCCATCGTACGCCTTGTCCGCCGTGAAAAGGACGTTGTTATAGGCGAGCGCACGGCAGAGGAAATCAAAAAGCAGATTGGTTGCGCAATCCTGCGCGATGAGGAACTGGCGCTGACCGTAAAAGGCAAGCGCTATATAAGCGGAATGCCTGCCGTTGTGGAAATCACCTCAACCGATTGCTACCTTGCAATGCGTGAGCATATTGAGGCAATAGGCGAAGCGGTCCGAGGTGTGCTGGAGATGACACCGCCCGAGCTTGTAGGTGATATAGGTACGAGCGGCATTGTGCTCACGGGCGGCGGCGCATTGCTTCGTGATATGGCTGAGGCAATCGAAAGAAAAACAAAAATCAAAACCCGTGTTGCAACCGATCCGCTCAACTGTGTTGCAAAGGGTATCGGTCTTGCGCTCGGTGACCTTGATATGCTCGCCGAGCAGGGCTATATATTCAAAACCCGTGAGGAAATTACGGGCTATATTGACAATTAAAAAGAGGTAAAACGTTATGAAGAAAGCACAACTCATAATTGACAGAAGTTTCATTGTCGGAGAAATCGACAAGAGAATATACGGCTCTTTCCTCGAGCACCTGGGCAGAGCAATATACAAGGGCATCTATCAGCCCGAAAATCCGCTCAGCGACAAAAACGGCTTCAGAAAAGACGTGCTCGACCTTGTGCGCGAAACGGCTGTGCCCGTTGTGCGTTATCCGGGCGGCAACTTTGTATCCGGCTACAATTGGGAGGACGGTATCGGCCCCAAGGAGCTTCGTCCGCGCAGAGCTGAGCTTGCCTGGCACTCAACCGAAACGAATCAGTTCGGTCTGGATGAGTTTATCGACTGGTGTAAAGAAGCAAACACAGAACCTATGATGGCAATTAACCTCGGCACAAGAGGTGCTGACGATGCAAGAAACATCGTTGAGTACTGCAACCTTCAGGGCGGCACTTACTGGAGTGACCTGCGTATCAAAAACGGCCACAAAGAGCCGCACAACGTAAAGCTCTGGTGCCTTGGCAACGAGATGGACGGCGACTGGCAGATTGGCCACAAGACCTCACACGAATACGGCAGAGCGGCTCACGAGGCAGCCAAAGTAATGCGTTGGGTCAGCCCCGATATCGAGCTTGTTGCCTGCGGCTCATCCAACAGCGGTATGAGCACCTTTGCTCAGTGGGAGGCCGACGTGCTTGACCACTGCTACCACGATGTTGACTATCTCTCACTTCATACATACTACAACAACTCCGAAAACAATACGCGCGAGTTTCTCTGTCACAGTGCGGATATGGACAGCTTTATTTCCTCCGTCGTTGCAATCTGCGACTATGTGCAGGCAAAGAAACGCTCCAAGAAAAAGATTATGCTCTCCTTTGATGAGTGGAACGTGTGGTACCATTCACACGAGCTTGATAAGCTCTGCAAGCCCTGGGAGGAAGCACCGCGCAAGCTTGAGGACGTATATAATTTTGAGGATGCGCTTCTCGTGGGCAGTATGCTTATCACACTCATCCGCCACGCAGACAGAGTGAAGATTGCCTGCCTTGCACAGCTTGTAAACGTTATTGCCCCGATTATGACATCTGATACGGGCGCATGGCGTCAGACAATATTCTATCCCTATATGCAGGCAAGCGTTTACGGCAAGGGCACAGCGCTCAACACAATCGTAAAAGCTCCGATTTACGAAAGCCGCAAATA
>JAFOBC010000292.1 GCA_017382015.1 Clostridia bacterium | reverse complement strand
TCGGCATTGCCAAAGGTCTTTACTATGCTGTATTCCACGCTGTATCTGCTTTTTGCAATGCAGGATTTGATCTGATGGGAAGATACGGTCAATTTTCGTCGCTGACACCTTTTTATAACGACGTTGCGGTAAACCTTACAATAGCTTCACTCATCGTCGCAGGCGGACTCGGCTTCATAGTCTGGCAAGACGTCATATCAAACAAATTCTCGGTAAAAAAATATTCGGTTCACTCAAAAATAGTCCTGATAACAACTGCCGTGCTTTTATTCGGCGGATGGCTGCTCTACTTTGTGTTTGAAAACAACGCAAGCCTAGAAGGACTGAGCACAGGCGAAAAAGTCCTCGCCTCACTGTTCCAATCAGCCAGCTCCAGAACGGCAGGTTTCAACACAGTGCCGCTCAACAAACTTTCGGGCGCAGGCGTAATACTGATGAGCGTAATGATGCTCATAGGCGGAAGCCCGGGTTCAACGGCAGGCGGTATCAAAACAACGACAATTGCTGTTATGATAATTGAGCTTATTGCCGCCGCAAAGGGCAACAAGGACACAGTTGTATTCAAAAGGAAACTTGAGGATGACACAGTAAAGCGAGCAGGCGCAATAATCAGCGTATATATGATGGCTGTTGTCATATCGCTTATGGCAATCTGCGCAATAGAAAATCTGCCGCTTTCGGACGTACTGTTTGAGGTTGCATCAGGCGCAGGTACCGTAGGACTGACAGTTGGCATAACCCCCACCCTGTCAGACTTTTCGCATGTAATTCTTATGATGCTGATGTTTGGCGGAAGGATCGGCGGACTTACGCTCGTCGTCGCCTTTGCTGAACGACGCGAGTATGCAAAGCTCGCAAGACCTACCGAAAAAATTCTGATAGGATAACAGGAGCAACGAATATGAAAAATATACTTGTAATCGGAATGGGCAGAAGCGGAAGACACCTTGCAACCAAGATGCAGCAACTTGGCAATGACGTTATGATTGTTGACAAGGATGAAGAAACAATAGAGGAACTCGCTGCGCATTTTACAGATTCCTTTATCGGCGACTGTACTAACGAGGCGGTTATACGCTCACTTGGTGTAAACAACTTTGACGTATGCTTCGTGTGCATCGGTGAAAATTTCCAGTCATCACTCGAAATAACCGCACTGCTGAAAGATATGAAAGCAAAATACGTTGTATCCAAGGCTAACCGCGACATTCAGGCACGATTCCTCAAAAGCGTAGGCGCTGACGAGGTTGTTTACCCCGAGAGAGAAATAGCAGAAAAGCTCGCTGTAAGATTCAACGCAAACAACGTATACGACTATATTCAGCTGACTGATGAATACTCGATATTCGAAATACCTGTCAACCCTAACTGGATAGGAAAAACAGTTGTCGATATAAACGTCAGAAGAAAATACAATATTAATATCATCGCCATAAAGAAGAGCGAGGTCTTGAGGCCGCTCCCCGGTGGTGATTACGTTTTTGAGGCTGATGATCACCTGGTTGTTATCGGCAAATCTTCCGACGTATTCAAGCTTTCATCAAAAAATAAATAAAATATGCTATAACAGTCGAGTGTCAACAATGACACCCGGCTGTTTTATTTTCCATTCAGCAAAGATAAAAGACCTTTATAAAATTAACAACCCCGCCAATTCTGACGGGGTTGAAGAACACGCTGTGATTAGTATAAAATTTTAATCAACGTAAGGATCCAGAGAAAACATATCTAATAATCCTTCGGGATTGTTTTCGGACTCCTGCGGCTCCTCTGTAGGCTCTGCAGAAGGCTCATCAGTTTCCGGCTCATCGTAAGGTGCATCCGTCGGCGCTTCTGTCGGTGCATCCGTCGGTGTTTCTGTAGGAGGAATTGAAGGTGCAGTAGTATCAGGTGCATTAGTGTTACTTGTCTGAGACTCTGTAGTAACCTCAACAGGCTCACTCCATACAACAACCGTAACAAGCGTTCCCTTAGGATAGGTTTTGCCTATAACAAGACCGGATACCGACTCAACAGTACCTTCGTTATGTGTGCCGTCATTTGCTTTGGTATCACGGATTACCTTGAAGTTGTTCTTTGTGAGCAGCTTGTAAGCATCTTCATAATCCATACCGATAACGGGAGGAAGCTCAAACGACTCAACACCCTTGGAAACGGTAAGAACAATCTTGGTACCTGCGTTAACCTTGCTCTGCGCCTCAACGCTCTGATCCATAATTATACCTTTGGGCACTTTATCGCTGAACTCTTCAACAATTTCAAAAGTAAACTGGTTTGCCCAGTATGCATTTGTGGTTATTTCAGCAGAGTTTCTGCCCACAAAATCAGTAACAGTAACAATCTCCTGACGGGTTTCAACCTCGGTTTCGGACTCGGGAACAGAAATTCCGAGCTTATCACCTGCTGCAATAACAATTATCAGGCAGACAACAAGGCAAGCAATTGCACTGATAAGTGCTGTACGGATGATAAGCATCCTGTTGCCTGAAATTGCATTCTTTTTGCTGTTTGCTGATTTGGACGAATTTTTAGGAGCGGCAGGCTTGCGCTCAGGTTCACGAACAGGAGCTGCAGGCGGATCAAACTCATTGCCGGAAGCTGCTGCAGCAACAGGAGAAGCGGAAAGATCCGCACGAAGCTGCTCAACAGTACGTGTGCGCTCCTCTGGCATTATCTGCAAAGCGTTGATAAGTCCGTTTATAACGTAAGCCGGAAGCTGCTCAGCAAACTTACCGGGCACCATAAGCTTGTCATTTGTGAGACGGTCTTTGGCTGAAATCGGGTCAGTACCGATAAGAGCACGGTAGAGCGTTGCGGCAAAAGCATAGATATCCGTAGCGGGGCCCTGCTTGCCGTCAAAACCGTATTGCTCAACAGCTGCATAGCCATTGAACAGCTGAGGTGTAAGCTCGCTTTTGGCAGTTCTTGCCTGCCATATGCTGAAACCGCCAATACGCATTTTACCGTCCTGACCTATCTGAAGAGTCAGCGGTGAAATACCTCTGTGGATTATGCCTGTAGAATGCAACATACCGAGAGTTGAAAGAACGGGCATAAACAAAGTTCTTGCTTTTTCCCACGGAATGTAACCGGTTTTGAGACGAAGAAGATAATCACGCAGAGTTATGCTCTTGACATATTCGCAGATAGCATACGCCGTTCCGCTCTCTTCAAAAACATCATATACGTTTACAAGAGCAGACAAGCCACTCATACGTGAAAGCTTACGCCAAAGCTCGATAAAATCAGACCTGCACTCGCCGTAAGCAATCTCACAGCCGGACATAACCGCAACTTCTTTTTCGCCTATACGTCTGGTGGCAAGAGTATCGGGAAGAAACTCGCGTATGGTAACAGGCTTCTTTTCGTTTATATCCCAAGCCATATAAGTTGCACCGTCGCCGTTATACTCGAGCAATTTGCCGACAAGGTAACGGTTAGCAACAACAGTCCTTACAGCAAGGTAAGGTGCCATCTGAATGGTATCGACATGGAAACCGCAATAGGGACACTGCTCAGCATTGCCGATTTCCTGCATACAGCTCATACAAAGATGTTCACTGTTAATCATAAAATAGCTCCTAACAAAGTAAATTATCAATCTGCGTATGCAGTAATTGTATCATTTTTATCATATTTAGTCAAATATATTGCAGTTACAAATAGTTACAGTACACCAAAAAATAATATCTGCCCAAGACTTTCCCGGGCAGATGTATTGATTTACAGCTTATTTTACTGCGTGAGCGATGAATAATACTCATCAACAGCGGCAAAAAGACGCGTTGAAGCCGTTTCACGGTCGCACCCCGAAAGTTGAGCCGCCGCCATTGTATGATGGCCTCCGCCTCCTAATTTTTCCATAATTACCTGCACGTTGATTTCACCAAGCGAACGGGCCGATATATTGATTGTGCCATCTGAATCGAACATAGCAAACGAAGCCTTGACAGAATCAATATTAAGCAGTTCATCTGCCGCCTGAGCAGTTATCATACGAATATCGGGCGATGAAATATCAGCATAAGCGATTGCACAACCGCGATATATTTCAGTACTCGAAATAACCTCGTTGCGAAGCTTCAGGTTTTCAATCTTATCCATAAACAGCTGACGCACCTTGATTGTATCAGCGCCCTTACCTCTCAGGAACGCGGCAGCCTCAAACGTGCGGACACCGGATCTGAGCGTAAAGTTGCGCGTATCAAGCATTATGCCGGCAAGAAGAGCGTTTGCTTCGCACTGCGTAACCTCAGGTTTAGAAGGCATATACCGAAGAATTTCGGAAACCATTTCACCTGCCGAGGAGGCGTTAGGATCATGCTGAAAAACAATGCTGTTATCTATGAAATCCACATTCTTTCTGTGATGATCAATAACAACAACGGTTTTGGCTTTACGGTAAAGTTCAGCGCTCTCGAGCACCTCTGCTCTGTGTGTATCAACAATTATCAGCAGTGTATGTTTACTCAGCGCCGTTTCAGCCTCATCGGGAGTGATGAAAGCATCCGTATATTTTTGCTCAACCATATCCACAAGCGATTTTGCAAGAGACTGTTCACGGTTTATTACAATTTTTGAAGGCTTGCCAAGAAACCTTGCAGCGCCGAGCATACCTACAGCCGAACCTACACTGTCAAGATCAGAAAACCTGTGACCCATTACCATAACATCCGAACTGCTTTCGATAAGCTTCTGTATTGCGGAAGCCACAATTCGCGTGCGGGCCTTACTGCGCTTTTCGATACCCTTGGAAATACCGCCGAAGAAATCATACGAATCGTTTTTGAGAATCGCCGCCTGATCACCGCCTCTGCCTATTGCCATATCAAGCGCCTGACGGGCATATTTCTCACCTTCACGCAATGATTCTCCCCTGCTGATACCGATTGATAAAGTGATACCTACCAACTTATCGTTATACTCATAAGAACGTATCTCGTCGAGTATGTTGAATTTGCGCTCGATCATACGCACAAGGTCGCGCTCTTCGCAAACAACAACGAACCTTCCGTCACCGAGCTTTCTTACCAGACAGCCGTATTCGGAAAGCCAGTTATCAATCATCTTCTCGGCACGGCTGCGCATAGCAGCAGCTTCGCTATCCGAAAAGCTCTGCATAAGCTCTTCAATATTATCAATACAGATAAGCATAACGCTCGGACGTGACAGAAGATACTCATTGTATGCTTTTCGCATATTCGTTTCATCGGAAAATATCAGCGCAAAGCAATCCTCATCTTTAAACTTTATCGGAAAAGGATAAACAGAATACGAATGCTGCGCAATATCTGTATACATTCTGTCATGATTAGCGATATCCTCAGCGGTCTGACCGCTGAGAAACTGCTCAATATTGCTGTCCTTCGGCGTTACACCGTCAAGCACACGCGACTCAAAAAGAGTGTTGTACCATATCAGTCTGCCGTTAGCAGTGCAGACCGCTACGGGCAACGGAAAAGCCGAAAGCCTGTCTTTTTTCTCAAACTCTATCGCATTGCTGACAGTCCTGACAAGCTCACGGGAACGTCTTGAAACAATAACGTTACTCACAACGCTCAGCACAAGCAAAACTCCGAGTATGACAAGCTCAATAAGCGCAGCCGTTTTATTGTAGAAAAACGTAAGCACACAGTTAATAATGCCCACGGCAAACACACATAAAACGATCGCATTCGTCCTGACAAATCGCAACAAAACTTTATACCTCCATTATGATAGGAACTACCATCGGACTCCTTCTCGTTTTTTCAAAAACAAAGCGCGATATATCATCTTTAACCTTTGATTTAGCCGCAACGATATCGGAAGGGTTACGACCGAGTCTGACCTCGAGAGTATCATATGCAATACGTCTCGCCTGCTCGATGAGCTCTTCAGACTCTTTGGCATACACAAAGCCTCTGGTAATAATCTCGGGCCCTGAAACAATATATCCCGTATCACTTTCAACACTTGCGGTGATGATTATAATACCGTCCTGAGAAAGATGCTTACGGTCACGAAGAACGATACTTCCTACGTCACCGACACCTGAACCGTCAACGTAAACTTTGCCTGCAGGTACAGTGCCCGCAACACGGATACCGCCCTCAGTCATTTCGACGAGGATTCCGTTATCCGCAATGATTATATTCTTGCCGTCAATACCCATTGACTCGGCAAGTATTCTGTGCTTTTGCAGATGCTTCTGCTCACCGTGCACAGGAATAAAATAACGAGGCTTTACAAGGCTCATAATCATTTTGAGCTCTTCCTGGCAAGCGTGACCCGAAACGTGAACATCGTACATCTTTTCGTATATAACCTCGGCGCCGAGCTTCATAAGCTCATTTACAACCTTGCCGACAGTTTTTTCATTGCCGGGAATGGGTGTTGCCGAAATAATGATATAATCCATCGGGCCGACCTCAACCTTGCGATGGTCGGAAAAAGCCATACGGCTAAGAGCAGACATAGGCTCTCCCTGGCTGCCCGTAGTGATGATAACCATCTTATCCTCAGGATAACGTTTGAGCATATCAATGCCGACAATGATTCCGTCGGGCACGTCAATATAGCCAAGCTCCTTGGCAACTGCAACAACATTCTCCAGGCTTCTGCCCGAAAGAGCAACCTTTCTGCCGAGCGAAGCCGCGCTGTTGATAATCTGCTGAACTCTGTGAATATTTGAAGCAAAGGTCGCAACGATGATTCGTCTGTTGCCGGCACTCCGGAAAAGACGGTCAAACGATTCACCTACCTTGCTCTCACTTTCTGTATAACCGGGGCGCTCAGCATTAGTTGAATCAGACAGCAAACACATTACGCCCTCTGAACCAAGCTGCGCAAACCTTGCAAGGTCAATCGGTTCACCGTCGATAGGTGTAGTATCAATCTTGAAATCGCCCATTTGAACAACCGTGCCGCCTGCACAGTGTACAGCAAGCGCAACCGCATCGGGAATTGAATGGTTGACGTGAATCAGCTCTACCTCAAACTCACCGAGTTTAATTCGGTCACCCGGCTTGACAACATTGAGCTTTGCTGAAGAAAGCAGATTATGCTCCTTGAGTTTACCCTGAATAAGGCCGATTGTAAGCTTGGTTGAATATATCGGAATATTAACTGACTTGAGCAGATATGCAAGACCGCCAATATGGTCTTCGTGGCCGTGAGTGACAACCACGCCCTTGACCTTATCAATATTCTGCTCTACATATGAAAAATCGGGCAGGACAAGATCAACACCGGGGAGATCTGCATCGGGAAATGCAAGACCGCAATCGACAAGGAACATACTCTCGCCATATTCGTAGAGAGTCATATTCTTACCGACTTCGTTAAGGCCGCCGAGAAAAGCGATACGAATAGGCTTTTTGGGAGCCTTTTTCTGTTGCTTTTGCTTATGGCGCTGTGCCTTCTGCTGCTTTGCAGGACGCTGGTGCTGAGGCTCTGCTGCAGCACT
>JAFOBC010000291.1 GCA_017382015.1 Clostridia bacterium | reverse complement strand
TTCATTTATTCTTCCTCTTCCGGGTCTTCAGCTACGTCAAACAGACCCTCTGCAAATGCTGCGGGGTTGAAGGGCTGAAGGTCATCCATCTGCTCACCGACACCGACAAACTTAACGGGAACATTGAGGTCGTGCTTGATTGCAAGCACAACACCGCCCCTTGCAGTACCGTCAAGCTTTGTGAGAACGATGCCTGTGATTTCGGCAACATTCTTGAACTCTCTTGCCTGATTGACCGCATTCTGACCTGTTGTTGCATCGAGCACAAGGAGGCTCTCACGGTCAGACCAGGGAAGCTCACGGTCAATAACGCGGTAAATCTTGGCAAGCTCATCCATAAGGTTCTTCTTGTTGTGAAGTCTGCCTGCAGTATCAATGATGATAATATCCGCATTTCTTGCCTTACCTGCGTTGATTGTATCGAAAACAACAGCGGCAGGGTCTGCACCCTCTTTATGCTTTACAATATCAACACCTGCTCTGTCAGCCCAGATCTGGAGCTGGTCAATAGCAGCAGCGCGGAATGTATCGGCAGCACCGAGAATTACTTTTTTGCCCTGAGCCTTGTACATAGCTGCCATCTTACCGATGGTGGTGGTTTTACCTACACCGTTGACACCGATAACAAGCACGATTGACGGCATTGTAATCATTTCCATCTGCTCGCCGCCGTCGAGAAGCTCGGCAACAATCTCCTTGATTGCTACCCTTACCTGCTTACCGTTGCGCAGGTTTTCCTTAGCAACCTTGGCACGAAGCCTGTCGATAATCTCCGTAGCTGTAGTAACGCCGACGTCGCCCATAACGAGAATCTCTTCGAGGTCATCAAACATCTCGTCGGTTATTTCGTTAACACCGTGAAGAACATTGTCGATAGCGCCTGCCATTGAAAGTCTTGTTTTCTGGAGGCCTTTGCTGATTTTAGAAAAAATACCCATGATTTAACTCCGAGTGAAATTTATTTTATTTATCCTGAGGTGCAACCATAATGCCCAGATCTGTGAGCTGAACACCGTCAACAGGTGCAGGACACTCTGTCATAGGCTCTGTTGCGTTCTGTACCTTCGGGTAAGCAATGACGTCACGAAGGCTGTCACAACCGAGCATCTGCATAATAAGTCTGTCAAGACCGATGCCCATACCACCGTGAGGCGGAGCGCCGAAACGGAAAGCATCAAGCAGATAGCCGAACTTCTCGTGTGCCTGCTCGTCTGTAAGACCGAGGAGTGAGAAAATCTGTGCCTGAAGCTCGGGGTTTGTGATACGGATTGAGCCTGAAGAAAGCTCAATGCCGTTGAGAACAAGGTCATATGCCTTTGCGCGTACCTTTGCCTTATCTGTTTCAAGGTAAGGAATGCACTCATCAAGCGGAGATGTGAAAGGATGGTGCATTGCAACAAACTGGCCAAGCTCCTCATCCCAATCAAAGAACGGGAACTCTGTAATCCAGAGGAAGTTATACTTATCCTTCGGAATAATATCGAGCTTGCGTGCAACCTCGCCGCGAAGGAGACCGAGAGTTGAAAGAACAAGTGAATTCTTTCTGTCTGCGATGATAAGGACAACGTCGCCTGCCTTAGCGTCAGCCTTTGCGAGGATTGCCTGCATTTCTTCTTCGCTCATAAACTTAGCAAATGAAGAAGCAACCGTACCGTCCTCATTGAGTCTTACCCAAGCAAGACCCTTTGCGCCTGAGCCCTTGACAAACTCTGTGAGCTTATCAATCTCTTTACGGGTGAGAGTTGTAACAGCGCCTTTGGCTGTGATACCTCTTACACTGCCACCCTCTGCAACTGCGCCTGAGAACACGCTGAAGCCGCAATCCTTAACGATATCAGTAAGGTCATAAAGCTCCATAGCAAAACGTGTATCGGGCTTATCGGAGCCGTAACGCTCCATAGCATCTTTATATGTCAGGCGAACAATGGGTGTTTCAATCTCAACATCGAGAATTTCCTTAAACAGGCGCTTGACATAACCCTCACCGATTGCAAGAACGTCATCCATCTCAACAAATGACATCTCAAGGTCAATCTGTGTAAATTCGGGCTGTCTGTCTGCACGAAGGTCTTCATCACGGAAGCAACGTGCAATCTGCATATATCTGTCAAAGCCTGCAACCATTGAAAGCTGCTTGTAAAGCTGAGGTGACTGGGGAAGAGCATAGAAGCTGCCCTTGTGGATACGGCTGGGAACGATATAATCGCGAGCACCCTCGGGAGTAGAACGGATGAGGATGGGGGTTTCGATTTCTATAAAGCCGTTCTCATCAAAGTAGTCACGTGTTACCTTTGCAATCTTGTGACGGAGAATGATGTTTGACTGAAGGTCGGGACGGCGAAGATCGAGATAACGGTGCTTAAGACGTGTAAGCTCCGAAGTCTGGCAGCCTGCAACGATATCGAAGGGAGGTGTTTCGCTCTTGTTGAGAACGCGAAGGTCTGTAACCTCAATCTCGATTTCACCTGTGGGAATCTCCATATTCTTGGAAGAACGCTCGCGGACAATACCCTTTGCCATAAGAACAAATTCGCTTCTTGCCGCGAAAGCCTTCTCAAAAATTTCTCTGTCTGTGTTATCGTCGAATGCGAGCTGTACGATACCCGTACGGTCACGAAGATCGATAAAGATGAGAGCACCGAGGTCACGCTGACGCTGTACCCAGCCAGCTACAACAACCTCTTTGCCTGCGTCTGTTGCACGAAGCTCACCGCAGTAGTTGGTTCTTTTAAGTCCTGTCATAAAATCCATATCTATTTAACTCCTTTGAGCGAAAATCAAAATAAGTCTGCGATATTGATACCGCTTACGTCTACGCCGCCTTCGGCATCGGCCAGTGCGCTGACAGCTTTCTGGATGAGGTAATTCTGTTAGCTATCCTCAAAACCGTCGAGCTCCATCTCAACACTTTCGCCACCGTCCATATCCTTGACGGTAACCTTACCGGATTCAATCTCGCTGTCGCCGATAACGATTGTGTTGCGCACACCGAGCTTGTTTGCAAATTTCATCTGTGCTTTTACGGAGCGACCTGCCACGTCGTACTGAACACCTATGCCCTCTTCACGAAGAGAAGCGGCAATTTTGGCGGCAACAACGTTTGCCTCATCGCCCATTGATGCAATGTAGAGGTCAAGACGTTCTTCCTCGGGGAGAGGAGTATTCTGAGCCTGCATAAGCATCATAAGACGCTCAATACCGAGAGCAAAGCCGAGCGACGGAGTTTTTGTGCCGCCGAGCTGCTCAGCAAGACCGTCATATCGACCGCCACCGCAGACAGTACCCTGAGCACCGATCTGTGTAGAGACAAACTCAAACACCGTACGGGTGTAGTAATCAAGACCGCGTACGATAGTCGGATTGACAACATAAGGGATATTCATAGCATCAAGATGCTTTTTAACGGTTTCAAAGTGCGCCGCACATTCGTCACAGATATAATCGAGCACCTTGGGTGCATCCTTTGCAATGGCACCGCACTCGGGGCTCTTACAGTCGAGGATACGCATCGGATTTCTGCCAAGTCTGTCAAGACAGGTGCCGCAAAGCGCAGACTTATGCGACTCAAAATATTCGTGAAGCGCTGCGTGATACTTCTTGCGGCATTCGGGGCAACCGATTGAGTTGATTTCAAGCTGAAGACCCTCTACACCGAGGAATGAGAAGATGCTGTGACCCAGCGCAATAAGCTCTGCATCGGCAGCAGGAGCAGCAGTACCGAGACACTCCACACCGAACTGGTGGAACTCACGGAGTCTGCCTGCCTGAGGTTTCTCGTAACGATAGCAGGAAGTAAGGTAGCTTACCTTCTGCGGAAGAGGCTCATTAAAGAGACCGTGCTCGAGGAAAGCACGCATCGCGCCTGCCGTGCCCTCGGGACGGAGTGTGATTGAGCGGCCTCCCTTATCGTCGAATGTGTACATCTCTTTTTGTACAACATCGGTTGTATCGCCTACACCGCGGCTGAAAAGCTCGGTATGCTCGAATACGGGAGTACGAATTTCCTTATATCCGAATTTTGTTGCGATATCGAGCATAGCCTGCTCAACATAGCGGTTTTTATAGCTGTCAGCAGGCAGCAAATCCTGCGTGCCTTTGATAGCTTTGGTCACTAATGCCATTTTGAAGTATCCTTTCGCAAATGAATAAAATATGACTGCAGGGCGGACAAAGAAAAATGTCCGCCCCGTTAGGTTTTATTTTTTCGGGTTAACAATGTCGCGCCAATCAAGGTCGCCGCGCTCAAGGCTGTGAATGATTGCTTCCGCAGTTGCAATGTTGGTTGCAACAGGAATGTTGTGAACATCACAAAGTCTGAGGAGTGTTGCTTCGTTCGGCTCACCGGGCTTGGGATTGAGCGGATCGCGGAAAAGAAGAAGCAGGTCAATCTCGTTACAGGCTATGCGTGCGGAAATCTGCTGATCTCCACCCTGAGAGCCTCCGAGGAAGCACTGAATCTTAAGACCCGTTGCTTCAGCTACAAGCTTTCCAGTAGTGCCGGTTGCACATAAAGTGTGTCTGCTGAGTATGCCGCAGTATGCGATGCAAAACTGTGCCATAAGCTCTTTTTTGGCGTCGTGTGCAATTAAAGCTATGTTCATATATCTTTTCCTTTCCGAGAAGTTTGTTATTCCCCTCTGTCCAATAAAATATTTTAACAAATAAGGCGTACCAAGTCAACAAAAACGTACACTGTCAATCCAATTTGAGCGGCACGCGCTTTCCGTCAAGTCTGGCGGCGATACGTGCAAACGCTTTTGCCGCGTTGCTTTTTGGCGGCAACGGCTTGCCGCGGCTCATATTGAAAGACACCGCGCTATCCTGCTCCACGATACCGAGCAGGCGCAGATGAGTTGAATCAATCACGTCATCAATATTGAGAAGCCTGCGTTTGACCGTAGCCTTGACGTCAAAACGGTTAATAATGAGCCTACTCTGCGATATCCCCAGAGCTGCAAGATTATCCGCCGCAATTGCACCGTTGCGCACACACACCTCATCGGGTGTGGCAACGATTATTGCTGAATCTGCTGCAGCGGCAGAAAGCTTGAAGCCCATGCCCACACCTGCAGGTGAATCAAAAATCATATACTCAAAACGATCTTCGTACTCTGCCGCAAGCTTCTGCATTGCCTCGGCTGTGTACTCGTGCTCAAATTCCTTGGGTGCACAAAGGAGCGTAGGGCCGTAAGCAGTAGGCGTAAGAGCATTGTCCGCAGAACATCTGCCCGTAATGACGTCACCCCAATTAAACAGCATCTCTTCACTTGCGCCGAGCATTATATCGAGGCTTCGAAGACCAATATCACAGTCGATAACGAGAACGTTGTGACCGGCACGCTGAAGAGCACAGGAAAGCCCTGCCGAAACAGACGACTTGCCTACACCGCCTTTACCAGAGGCAACAACAATCTTTTTTGCCATATTGCAGCTCCTTAGAGAAAATAAAATAATATTTGCTTTATAATAACAAAATTTATATTAAAAGTAAAGGGGATAGAAAAGAAAATGTTAAATTTCCGCACACAACAGAAAAAGACCGCCTGCGTCTTAAAACGCAAGCGGTGTTACATAATATATGTAAAGCCTATAACTTTACAAAGCCAAAGATATCCGTCAATAAAAAAAGCTGAACAATCCGCTCAACAGCGCGATTTTATTATCTCACGGTTACGCGGAGTAAAGTTTTTGTACTTGACATAATTATCCCTCAATATCGGGACATTTCCAATCAAAAATCAGTTCGGATTTTTCAAAAGGAACGCGGGAATAGTTGTCATAAAGCTCTTCACCGTTTTTATAGTGCATAATAACGTTTGTGAGCATATCGATATCCTCAATCTGATGAAAATGCGTGCCGTTGCGGAAATACCAAAGAAGATTATCGGGCACACCGAGAAATTTGTAGACCTCTTTAGCTGCCATAGTAGTCTGCCAAGAGCCGACAGGATTACCCCATATATCACTCGCAGCCTCCGAAACAAAGAGCACACGCGGAGCTATCATAGCCTTGAGAAAGTGGCAATCAAAAGGTAACTCATCCACACGATCGGCATATTCACCCAGTTCGGGGCCGAACCAGAACGGGAAATTATGCCAGATATCACGAAGCGATTCACTGCGTTTTTCTTCACCGTTTTCGTTGACAGCCTCTATGTTTATACGGTAGCACGAACAAGAACCTGCGCAGGTTTCGTTCGGGTTAACAATAGCCGCACGTTCATCCAGCACACCCGCAAGCGCCGCTGTTTTACCGCCTCTTGAGTGACCTGTAAAAGTTATGCAGTCCATATCCGCATAGCCGAGAAGCTCCAACGCATCGACACAGCGTGAATATCCCCACGCCCAAGCACCCAAAGCGCCGAAAGTACAATCGGGATAAGCATCATAGAGCGGGCCGTGTCCCCTGCCCTCGTGCTGCACGTCGTTCGCAAGCTCAACTCTGTTGAACAGAACAAGCATTATGTTTTTATCGGTGAATGTTGAAATAAACTCCTTATCGAAAGGATAACCGAAGCATAAATCACCATCTATTACGGCAGGTCTTTTTTCATCAACACAACCGCCCTTTATGTACATTGTGAAGCTTACGGGATGAGCCATTGTGCCTGAGGTTACGCGGTAGGTTTCGTTTGTACCGCCCCAGCCGCTGAGCTTCTCAACCTCAACAAATTCGGGCTCAGGTGGCATCGTACCGTACTGCAGCTCGATTACGTTTTTGTACATTTCCTTGCGGCGTCTGAACCAATCCTCACGCGTTGATACCCTGCTGCCGTCATCAAACACAAACGGATCGGGAAGCTTGCCTGCCACATCGTATTTTGTGATTTTTACGGTATCTTCGGTTACATAGCTACGCATAATATGCCTCCTTAAAGTTGCCTTGAAAGATCTTTGATTTTTTTGCCGTTTGAGACAATATCCTTGCGCCAGAATATTTCTGCCGCAAGCTTATACAGGCGCTTTGGCAGTGCAACCGTGACGTAATTATTGCACTGTGAAACACCGTTTTCTACATTGAACGCAAGCACCTCAAGCGCCCTGTTCACAGGGATTCTCGGGCCTGATTCAACGTGATATTTTTCAAAAAAATGGAAACAGCCCGATGCTCCGATACCCACTGCGCCGCACCACTCTGTACCTGAAGCCGCACACCAATTGGCAAGAATCTCAAGCGAAATACAGGTCTGTAGCCCCTCGTGAAATCCACAGCTTGTAACGGCATAAATTTTCTTGCCCGTTGAGATTTCGGATGTTTTTTCAAGACGTGAGATATAATCGAGCATATGCGACGGCAAAGCGTCAACATAAAGCGGATAAAAGAAAACCCACGTTTCACACGAAGAAAGGGTTTGCAAATCAAGCTCTTTGCCGCAGGTATTTATTTTCAGCTCAACAACACTTGCCTGAGGGCTGAACGAATTTTTCATATAGTCGATAAAAAACTTACTGTTTGACGAATTACCTTTAGGGCTGAAATTGATAAGAGCAATATTCAAAAGCACACACCTGCCGTTTCTTCAGCACTGCGGCAAAACTCAACCTTACCAAGCTTTGCGTTATAATTCTCCGCATTGGCGCGGACAATTCTCTTCGCGGTTGATTTTTCTGCATCGCTGATATTCTCGCCGTAAAAGCAAGCGCTCACGCGCATAGTATTGCCGTAACGGCTCTTATGCTTCATCACACCGTTTCTTATAACAAAATCGGGCAGGATGTAGCCTATGGCTCTGTCCAGAACATTTTTTACAAAGGGGCTGAAGCCGCCGTAAAAGCACTTGCTGACAATTACAAGCTCATCACACTTGCCAATACGAGCCGCAACGGAGGAATATCCATCCTTAATCAAACATTCACCCGGCGTTTTAGTCCAACAACCAAAACAACCGACGCACGGAACTATTGCATTTTTTTGCGGAGCCACAACATGATATTCATCGCTTATATTCGGCTTAAAGTCAACAATATCCGTAATTATCAGCTTCACACAGCCACCCCCGTAAATTCTTTTTATTACCCTTTTCTCATATAATACTACATACGCATTGAAATAAAAAGCTTTTTTACTCAAATTCTGTTTTAAGGCAAGTGATTTTTTGACAACGCTGATTTTGAATCTGCAAAGTTTATGCTGGAATCCGCTTACACTTCTTGCATTTACGGGAACAGGATTTTATTTCTCGTTGAAAACACGATTTTTTCAGTTCAGACACCCTGTTTTAATATTCCGCTCAACATTCGGCAGTCTCAGAAAAAGCGGAAAATCGGACGGAATTTCGCCCATTGCGGCACTTTCCTCGGCACTTGCCGCCTGCATGGGCACAGGCAACATAATCGGCGTTGCGGCGGCACTTAACGCAGGTGGTGCAGGCGCAGTATTCTGGATGGTAATATCAGCCCTACTCGGTGAAATGACCTGCTGTGCCGAAAACGTACTCAGCATAGAACACCGCACAAAGAACGACAAAAACGAATGGTCAGGCGGCTCGATGGCATATATAGAAAAAGCGTTCTCGAGCCGCAGGGTTGCCTGCGTTTTTGCCGTGCTTTGCATAGGAGCGTCACTCGGAATGGGTAATATGACACAAAGCAATGCAATTGCAGGTGTTATCTGCCACAGCGGCAATATCGCGCCGCTTTCGGTCGGAATTGTTACAGCGACAATATCGGGTTTAATTATCATAGGCGGAATCAGACGCATAGCCTCATTCACAGAAAAGCTGATACCTGCCGTATCGCTTATTTTTATTGCCGCGCTGATAACAACGATAATTGTGAACTGCGACAACATACTCCCCTGCCTGAAAGAGATTATAACCTGTGCGTTCGGCATAAAGCCTGTGATTGGCGGCGCCGCAGGATACAGCGTAAGCAAAGCTGTAAAAACCGGAGTTGCAAGAGGTGTTTTCTCCAACGAAGCAGGGCTCGGCTCATCAGCCATAGTGCACGCGGCATCAAGCGAAAAAAGCAGCGCCGTGCAGGGAATGTGGGGCATTGTTGAAGTTTTTATCGACACCGTGCTGATGTGCACGCTGACAGCCCTTGCGCTGATGACTAGCGGCGCATATACGGGCGAAAACAACCTGAGTGAAATTGAAATGAACACCGCCGCATTCAGCGAAATTTTCGGCAGATACTCGGGTGGATTTGTAGGAGTATCGCTTTGCATATTTGCCTTTGCAACGGTTATAGGTTGGGAATATTACGGCGAAAAAGCAACGGAATACGCTTTTGGCAGAAAAGGCGTAGGATTTTACAGAGGCATATATCTGTGCTGTATAGCAGTAGGAGCCGCCGCGAGATTAGAGACGGTATGGGCGCTGTCAGATATATTCAACGCGCTTATGGCAGTACCAAACCTTGCTGCGCTGATTATACTGAGAAAAAAAGCAGTACAGCCGCTGAGGGCTGTACTGCCGTTAGGAATCAAACGATAATTATACGTTGCTCTTGCCGTGCTTCTTTACTGTGATTGCCTTCATAACAAAGAGGAAACCGATTGTAAGAGCGATACCGATGGGAAGAACGATGTAAGCGTTGGGAACAAAGCCCGAAACGATGTACATAACAAATGAGATTGCCGCAACGGAAATCGCATAGGGAAGCTGAGTTGAAACGTGGTTAAGGTGGTTACACTGGCCGCCTGCCGAAGACATAATTGTTGTATCGGAGATGGGTGAGCAGTGGTCGCCGCAAACCGAACCTGCAAGGCAAGCTGACATAGCAACCAACTGAAGAGGTGAACCTACCTCGAAGATGATTGTAACGATGGGAATGAGGATACCGAATGTGCCCCATGAAGTACCTGTTGCAAAAGAAATGAAGCAAGCAACAAGGAA
Source organism: Clostridia bacterium (assembly GCA_017382015.1). Lineage (GTDB taxonomy): Bacteria > Bacillota > Clostridia > Oscillospirales > Acutalibacteraceae > UBA8612. Next base: position 1,771 of record JAFOBC010000291.1, on the reverse strand, counting down.
GATGATTGCCGGCAGGAAGTTTGCAAATGCACTTGCGCCGCCCATTACCTCATTAACGAAGGGCTGTGCACCGAGAACACCTGTCATATTCTTAAGGGATGTTGCAAAGGTGAGGATAAGGATTGCGGGAACCATTGCGATAAAGCCCTTGGGGATGCACTCCATAGCCTCTTTAACTGTAACAACCTTACGAAGAGCAAGGTAAGCAATTGTGATAACAAGAGCAATAACGCTGCCCCAAGGAAGGCCGACTGTAGCATCTGTATCACCAAAAGCGGTAATGAAATCAGAGCCTTCGAAAATACCGCCGACATAGAGAAGAGCGAATACGCAAATTGCAATAAGAACGAGAACAGGAAGAACAAGGTCGATAACCTTTCCCTTGGGATTATAAGAATCTTCAACAGCCTCTGCCTTGTCACCGCTTGTGTAGAGGTCGCCGTTCTTCTTTGCGTTAATTTCGTGGATTCTCATCGGACCGTAATCAAACTTCATAAGTGTAATGGTAACGATGAATACGAGAGTGAGAATTGAATAGAAATTGAAGGGAATTGCATCGATGAAGAGCTTAAGTCCCTTACCCTCCTCAGCATAAGAAGCAACCGCTGCAGCCCATGAAGAAATGGGAGCAATCATACAGATAGGTGCTGCAGTAGCATCGATAAGGTATGAAAGCTTTGCTCTGGAAACCTTCTGGCTGTCTGTTACGGGGCGCATAACTGAGCCGACTGTAAGGCAGTTGAAGTAGTCATCGATAAAGATAAGAACACCGAGAACAAAGGTTGCAAGCATTGCGCCCGTACGGCTCTTGATATGTGTTTCTGCCCATCTGCCGAATGCCGCAGAAGCACCCGACTTATTGACAAGGGCAACAAGCACACCGAGAACAACAAGGAACACGAAGATACCTGCTGTGCCGGAAACTGCGGAAATAAGACCGTCGTTTGTGAGGATATCCATTGTGCCGGTAAAGCTGAAATCAGCACCGAGGATAGCACCGGCAAGAATACCGATGAACAGCGAGCTGTAAACCTCTTTTGTAATCAGCGCAAGACCGATTGCAATAACGGGAGGCACAAGCGCCCACCACGATGCGCGCACAGCACCTTCGCCGCCGCAGGTTTCGCAAGCAGCTTCTTCCACAAGGCCTGCACCGCCGCAATCAACACAAGGTGCAGTTGCAAGAGAGCCATCGGAAACGAAAGCAAATGCAAGCAGACCGACTATTGCCAATGCGACAACAGCCAAGAGAATTTTTCTTGTCTTTGACATTGTAGTCACTCCTAAAATAAAATATTAACAAAAAATGACACGGTGAGTACAAAATACCAACCGTGTCATTTTGATGACAGTTTTTGATATATGATAGCACTCCACAAGTTTTGTGACAGTACGCAGGATATTATCCTGACGTCCCAACAAAAAGAGCCTGATACGGGAACACTCTTTTTGTTTCGGCAGCTCACCCTTTCACTTCGCTTAAAACCCGATACACAGCAAAGCTACTTATGAAAGCCGCAACCTCTATCCGTATTATTTTTTACGAAACGAATATAGCACACAAAAACCGCGCTGTCAACCAAAAAGCCGACAAACTTCGTTAAGAACAGGTAAAATATCAGCCGACAGTAAACGTATGCGTACCGCCTGCAAGCTCATAAACACCGTCCGGCAGATAAGCTGTGGCTGTACTCTGCTCAGGTACTGTGAAGATATAAGTCACCTTATCACCCTCACGCTTCCACTCACTTGCAACCGTGCCCATACGTGT